>JACPXL010000023.1 GCA_016196555.1 Candidatus Omnitrophota bacterium
AAAATCTTCAACCTCTTCCGAGGTGACATAAGTTCCGGTCGGATTATTAGGGTTCGCAATAAAAATAAGACGCGTGCGATCGGTGATGGCATTTAAAATCTCTTTGAGGTCATAACGAAAATCCTTCATGGGCACCCGGATAAATTCTGCTCCGCAAGCCTGCGTCAGAATTGGATACACCAAAAAAGAAGTTTCTGAGGAAATGACCTCATCGCCTTCCGTTAAAAAACCGCGGCCAAGCAATTCGATAATTTCATTGGAACCATTCCCGATGATGATTTGTTTTTCCGACACTCCCAGCTCTTCGGAAAGTCTTTTCACCAGATAAAAGCAGGAACCTTCCGGATAAAGATGGACTTCACGGACCGCACGGCGCATGGCGCGAATGGCTTTGCGGGAAGGCCCCAGGGCATTTTCATTGGAAGCGAGCTTGATGACATGGCGCAAACCCAGTTCGCGCTCAACCTCTTTAATCGGCTTTCCCGGTTCGTAAGGATGAATGGCCCGAATATGTTCTTTGAAAAATTTCTTTTGCATGATGGTCATTGAAATCGGCCGGCCCCTTAATCGGCGCGAAGACGGGACGCGGGATAGGACCCAAGCACTTTCACAAATTTGACTTTGCCTTCCATTTCCGAAATCATTTTTTTGACTTTCGGATTTTCCACATGACCTTCGAAATCGATGAAGAAATAATATTCCCAGGCCTTTTTTTTGGAAGGACGGGATTCGATTTTAGTCATATTGACTTTAGAGTTCTTGATGGGAAGAAGCATTTCGTAAAGCGCGCCGACTTTGTCTTTAATGGAAACGAGTATAGAAGTTTTATCTTTGCCCGTTGCCGGCGGAATTTGCCGCGAAACCACGAGAAAGCGCGTCACATTTTGGGCAAAATCTTGAATGCTCTCAGCAAGAATCGGCAGATTATAGAGAGTGGCCGCTAATTTGGAACCAATAGCTGCTGCGCCGTCTTCTTTTTGCGCGCGCTGGGCCGCCGCGGTCGTGCTGGAGGTTTCGATCAATTCTACCCGGGGCAAATGAGTTTCAAGCCAAAGCCGGCACTGTCCGAAAACCTGCGGATTGGAATAAGCGCGGCGAATATGCTTTATGTCGGAATTGGACATAAGATTGTGCGAAATCTCAAAAAGAATTTCCGAACAAATTTTTAAATCCGAATCAATGAACATATCGAGCGAATGGCTGACCGCGCCTTCAATGGAATTTTCCACCGGAATCACACCGTAATCGGCGCGTTTTTGTTCCACTTCGCGGAAAACTTCATTAATGCTCGAAGCGGGGCAATATTTGACGCTCGAACCGAATTTGGAAAGCGATGCCAAATGCGTGAAGGTAGCTTCCGGCCCCAAATAGGCAATGCTCAAAGGTTTTTCAATGGCCAGTGAAGCCGACATAATTTCCCGGTAAATGGCTTTCAGTCCATCTTTGGGAAGCGGCCCGGTTTTCGCCATTTCATCAATTTTTTGATAAATCTGGCTTTCCCGTTCGGGAGAATAAATTTCTTTTCCGCCCTCGGCCTTCATTTTGCCAACTTGAAGAACCAGGTCCGTGCGGTCGTTTAAAAGACCGATGATTTTTTGGTCTAAATCGTCAATTTTCTTGCGAATTTCCGGCAGTGTCATGAGCTTCCTCGATATTTTCTATCCTATTTTCAGCAATGGGAACAATTTTCGGATTTTGGAAAAGGTCTTCTCTTTTGACCGAATTTTCTACCAGCGTTCTAATTTCATCCATGTTGGGCAAATCGGCCAGCGAACGAAGTCCGAAATGTTCCAAAAATTTATCTGTGGTCCCGTAAAGAAAAGGACGGCCGGGCACTTCTTTTTTACCCACAATTTTAATCAGACCTCGTCCCACCAAAGTGTCCAAAACTCCCGTGACGTCCACGCCGCGCAATTCTTCGATTTCCGCTTTGGTAATCGGCTGCTTATACGCCAGAATCGCCAAGGTTTCGAGCGCGGATTGCGTGGCCTGTTTGACTTTTTTCTGAATCTCGAGCTTCAAAAGCCAGGGGGCAAATTCCTTGCGGGTGACAACTTCCCATCCGCCCGCGATTTCGCGAATCTCAAAACTCCGTCCGTTGGTTGCATATTCTGATTGAAGTTCGCCGGCCAGCTTTTCGATTTCATTGGGCTTGAGCGATTTCATGACTTTGCGGATTTCCGCAGCGGTCATCGGTTTGGAAGAAGCGAAAAGCAAGGCCTCGAGAATTTGTTTGGCTTTGGCCGGTTCGAGCGGTTCGCTGGTATTGATGGATTCAATCGCCACGCGATTTCTTTCGCTGAGCATTTCCTGAGGAAGCTGTTCCTCGAGTTTCTCCTCGATTTCGCGGCGAAGGGCCTTTAACTTTTCCTGTTTTTCCTTTTCGCTATCTTTGACTTTGTCCATTACGCAACCACCTTTTCAAGAATAATTTCGCCAAAATGTTTTTCTTGCGAAACCCGCGCGATTTTGGTGCGCACGATTTCGAGTACGGCCAAAAATGTGGCGATAAGTTCATTGCGCGTCGGTTTGGTAAAAAGCTCGGAGAAAACCACGCGCGGAGTTTCCTCCAGACGGGACCGGATCTCCATCATTTTTTCTTCGATGGAAATCATTTCTTCATAGACTTCATGAAAAGTTTCACTGCCGGAACGTGTGAGGACCGATTGAAAGGCCGTGAGCAAATCATAAAGATTGGCGCTGAAGGTGTCGATTTCAGCTTCATCGCCTTTGAGTTCTCCCAGATAATAATCCGCAATCTGACGGGTAAAAACTTTGCCCTGCTCGTCCTCCATGCTGCCGAGCTCTTTGGCCACTTCTTTAAACGCCTGATATTCCAGAAGCCGGCGCACAAGTTCCGCGCGCGGGTCACCGCCTTCTTCATCTTCTTCGTCTTCGGCCTGCGGCAGAAGCATTTTCGATTTAATATAAATCAGCGTTGCCGCCATCACGATAAATTCTCCGGCGATTTCGAGATTCAACTCTTTCATCCGGGCAAGCTGGTCCAGGTATTGCTTGGTGATCTCGGCAATGGGGATATTGTAAATATCCATCTCATTTTTCTTAATGAGCTCAAGCAGAAGATCAAGCGGCCCTTCATAAGCGGAGATCTTTACGTACAAAGGACTCTGTTTCGAGATTGCTTCGCCGGCTCCGCCTCCTCGCAATGACATGTCATTGCGAGCCCCAGCGCTCATTCGACGGGGCAAAGCAATCTCGCTTTGCGGTGTTAGTTCCGAATCCCTGCTGCCTGCATCGCTTCGGCCAGCGTCTTCGCTGCGACTTGGCGTGCCCGCGTCTTCCCCTCGTCCAGGATTTTCCGTATTTCCGATTTCTTGTTCAGCCATTCTTCCCGCCTTTTACGAATAGGATCTAAAAATTCATTCAATTTGACGGCCATTTCCATTTTGCATTCCACACAGCCGCGAAGCGCTTCGCTGCATTCATGCGCCACGGTAGGGACCTGCGCTTGATTGTAAAGCTTATGATGAAAAAAAACCGGGCAAACATCCGGATGACCTTTGTCTTCCCGCTTTTTGCGCGCCGGGTCCGTGACCATGGTCTTGACTTTTTGCGTCACCGTTTCCGCGCTGTCGGAAAGATAAATGCAATTATCATAACTTTTGCTCATCTTCCGCCCGTCAAGCCCGGGAATGCGCGGAGTTTGAGTCAAAATGGCCTGCGGTTCCGGAAAAACTTCCTTTTTATAAAGATGATTAAACCGTCTCGCAATTTCGCGCGTGAGTTCAAGATGCGGCAATTGATCTTCGCCCACCGGAACTTTTTCTGCCTTATAAAGCAGAATGTCCGCCGCCTGAAGCACCGGATAACCAAGAAAACCGTGTGTGTTTAAATCTTTGCCTTTGATTTCCTGAAGCTGGTCTTTATACGTAGGATTCCGCTGCAACCACCCCAAAGGCGTAATCATGGATAAAAGCAGGGCGAGTTCTGCGTGTTCCGGAACTTCGCTTTGAATAAAAATCGTACATTTCTTAGGATCAAGGCCGCTCGCCAGATAATCCGTCACCACTTCCATCACCAAATTGCCGATTTCCGTGTGCGACTCATATTCAGTCGTGAGCGCATGCCAGTCGGCAATCATAAAAAAGGAATCTTCGCCCTGCAATTTTTTGAAATTCTCAATCGCTCCGAGGAGATTCCCAAGATGGAGCTTTCCGGTGGGACGGGTACCGCTTAATACACGAGCTGGCATAGAGATTGATAATCACCGTAACTTGAGAATTTGCGGTATCTTAAAGGATATCCTCCCGCCTGTCAACGAAGCGGGCGGCATTATTTGTTTAATGCGAAACCTGCTCTTTTGACGGCCTTGACCATACGTTCAAAAGCCTGGGCCGGCGTTCTTCCTTCCGTCAAATGGTCTTTACAGACCGCAGCAAATCCCCGGCGGTTTTTAATTCTGAAAATTTCGACACTTCCAGATGAAAGTTTTCTAAGGGTTTTTTTGGCCATAAATCCTCCTGGTTTTAAACAGGATATCGGCAGAAATAGATTCCCGCTTAAAGACTGCGGGAATGACAGAATACTTCTATGATTTTGTCATCCCCGAACACTTTCGCAGCAGAACGTCAAGTTCTGCGCGAAGAGTGCTCGCGCAAAAGCGCGCAGTGTGCTTTAATCGGGGATCAATTTTTGGATTCGGCCGCAGCAGGCTTGAACTGCACCGAAGCAAGCGGGGCCGCACTTAAAGGCGGGGCGTTCGTCGGAAGAACCAGAAGCTGATTGGAAAGGCTGGTCGGCTTTGTCTCAACGTCTAACGGTTTTTCGGTTAAAGAGCCGGAAAACTGTTTTAACGTTTGATTCAAATTTTTGACTTCGTCGAAGAGGACTTCACGCGCCAGCCGGAAATTTCCATCCGGCAGCTTGACCCAAATCAGACTCCCCGTTCCAATCGAGGTATTGCACCATTGCATAATCCACTTATCGACAGTCTCTCCTTTGTAGCGACGGGCGATAAACCAGCGGGCAATGCGGGCAGCGAATTGGGCATTGTAATCATAATTATCATAGCGAATGATAATGTTGAAATCGCCGAAACGATCGATCAAAAAAAGCAAACGGGACAGATCGCTGTCCGGACGAGTCTTGAATTGCTGAAAAGCACGGCTCTCTTCAACCGGAGAAAAAATATAAGATTTTTTAGACGATGCTTCTGATTTAGCAAATGCGGTGGAATTCATCACCAAACAAAACACCAAAACAGCCAAACCCAAGGAGGGAAGATTTTTTTTCATTGCCAGCCCTTTAACATACCCGGTGTCAAAAATCAATTTCTTTCGCTACCCAAAATTTAACTGATCTTATTCAAATAATCAAATCAAAATTGCACAATTTGTTATTTTTTATCAAATTTACGTTCTTAGAACAACCGGTTTTACTTTTTCAGCCCCCAACCGGTGGCAAAAATCGCCAAAACCTTCCTGGTTTGCCCGTTCTTTCTTATAAAGTGTAAAAAGAGGGCTTAAAAACTCCGTTAACTGTTTCTCAGCAATTTTCTCGCCAATCAGGAAATTCAGCCTGTTCCCTAGCAGGGAGCCCCCGACGTAAACATTGTAGCTGCCTACAGTTCGGCCTACAAAGGCAATTTCGGCATTATAGGGCCGGGCGCAGCCATTAGGGCATCCTGTCATACGAATCATGATGCGCTGGTCGGACAGACCCAATTCTGCCGCTTTCTGCTCAATAGCGTCAATGACGGCGGGAAAGGCCCTTTCCGCCTCGGTAATCGCCAAGCCGCAGGTAGGAAGCGCCGGGCAGGCCATAGCGTCCTTTTGGACATGGGAAAGCTGGTCTGGAAGGACAATGCCAAAGGAGGTGAGTATGGTTTCTAACTCTTTCTTTTGCCCCTCTTGTAAGCCCGATAAAATGATATCCTGCTGGGCAGTCAGATAGACTTCGGGGTGGAATTTCTCAATGGCTTTCCG
>JACPXL010000008.1 GCA_016196555.1 Candidatus Omnitrophota bacterium
AACCGTATCCAATCCCTGATCTTGAAGGGCATAAGCTTTCAGTTTATTGGCAAGTCCAATCCCGCGGCCTTCTTGGCGCATATAGAGGATAACTCCCGTTCCTTCGCGCTCAATGAGCTCCATGGAAGCAATTAATTGATCTTGGCAATCGCAGCGAAGAGAACCCAGAACATCTCCGGTAAAACATTCAGAATGAACCCGGACCAGCGTTGGCTTAGTCCCGATTTTTCCTTTCACCATGGCCATGTGTTCACTGCCATCGGTCAAAGAACGGTAGAGTTTTACATTCCACTGGCCAAAAACCGTAGGAATTTTTGCTTCACTGATTTTTTCCACCATTTTGTCAAATCGGCGGCGATATTCGATGAGATCTTGAATCGTTCCAACTTTAAGCCCATGTTTTTTCGCAAAAGAAAAAAGATCGGGAAGCCGCGCCATGGTTCCATCATCGTTAATGATTTCACAAATAACTCCGGAAGGCTCCAATCCCGAAAGCCGCGCCAAATCCACAGCGGCTTCCGTATGCCCGGCCCGCGTCAGAACGCCGCCCTTTTTTGCTTTCAGCGGGAATATATGCCCTGGGGAAACTAAATCGGAAGCACCGCGTTTGGAATCTGATAAAATTTCGATGGTGCGGGCACGGTCATAAGCTGAAATGCCGGTTGTAATTCCAAGGCGCGCATCGACTGAAATCGTAAAAGCCGTTTTCATGGGATCTTTGGAGGACAAAATCATTTCTTTTAAACCGAGGGATTCAATGCGTTCTTCAGTCATCGGAACGCAAATTAAACCGCGAGCGTGGGTGATGAGAAAATTGACTTTTTCGGCCGTCACCGCAGAAGCCGCAAAAATGATATCTCCCTCATTTTCACGAGCTTGATCGTCGGCCATAATGACCATTCGGCCGGCACGGATTTCCTCAATAATCTCTTCGATGGTATTGAATTGCATCATTTTCTCCGGGGATGAAAAAAGTATCCTAACAATATCAGAGGTATTTGTCAAAGGCTCCCATCCGGAACTTTTCTTCTAAAAAGCCCAAAAAAATGTCCTAAGTCATTGATTCTAATAAAGATACAACATTTATTTTTTAGCTTCCCTGGTTTGACAACCTTATCCAGCGTGTTATCTTTGAATGTAGTAGTACCGCAAGGTTCTTTAAAATAATGGGGATTCTGACAAAGGCAAACTCCGGGTAACCGGAGGACGCAAAGCCACAGGCCCGACTTCGCTGATAGTCGAAAGGGGCGGCTGGGTTGCCAAATCCAAACGATTTGGCCGAATTCAGATCCTCCTTGAGTCTCAAGGAGAGGATTCGGCATGAAAAAAACCATCGCGACCCTATGGGTCTTTGCGATTAGCTTTGTACTGGCTGCTTTGGCCATGAACGCTGAAGCACGGGCCCACGCTCTTGACCGAACCCTCTCCTTTCGAGAACTCACCAATCAGATGCAAACTCCTGAAGAAATCGCCCGTTACATGTGGCGGAATTTCCAATTCGAAAGTGATCAAACCAATTTTGGCAAAGAAGAATACTGGCAAACCGCGCAAGAATTTCTGCAAAACCGCAGAGGTGATTGCGAAGACTTCGCCATCTTTGCCAATGAAATGTTAAAGCTCAACGGAGTTTCCTCTTTCATTTTGAACATCTATGGAAGCGGCGGTTTTGCTCATACCGTTTGCGTTTTCAAAGAAAACGGACGCTATAGCGTTATCGACGGTACTCAAGTCTTACATTTTAAGTCCAAAAGCATTACGGATTTAATGTCCAAGATTTATCCCTTTTGGAAAGAAGGGGCGATTGTCTCGGCAACGCCTTATTCCACTCAGGGAGAAATTCTCACCCAATTTAGCAAACAAAACAAATCGCGGCGCCATCTTGCCATGTCCGCCTAAACTCTAATCAAGCCGCCCGCCGGAAATGCCGTTCTTCAATACAATGATGCGAAATATCCTGATGTCTCTAATAGTCCTTTTCCTTGTCTTAGGAGGTCTCGAACTTTTCTTTCGAACGACCCATTTCCTGGGGGCAAGAATTTCCTGGTCCACTCCCGATCCAATTTTGGGCTGGCGTTTTACGCCCAGTCAAAAATTTTGGACTTTTGAAGAAAATGATCATCCGATTGTGTGGACTACAAACCGCTTTGGGTGGAAGGATAAAGAATGGAGCCAGATTAAGCCGGAAGATATTTATCGCATTGCCGTTCTTGGCGATAGTTATGTTGAAGCTGTGCACGTCGAACCTGACAAAAATTTCTTAGCACTCGCTGAAAAGAAACTCAACTCTCAGACAAGTCATTCTGCAAAGTTTGAAGTCATGAATTTTGGACGATCGGCATTTACTCAAACTGAAGAATGGCTTGTTTTGCAATCAGAAATTACTTCTTTTCGTCCCGATGCGGTAGTGCTTTTCTTTTTCCCAGTGAATGACATCAGCGATATGAGCCCTGAAACAACGCTCGATCCCCTGCGCCCTTACTTTAATCTTTATGCGGATGGAAGTTTGGAACTCGACACTTCTTTTCAAAACAGCTGGGAATTTAAACTAAAATCCATTTTGACTCCGTTCAAACATCATTCCGCTTTCATTTCGTTTCTCACGGAACGCTACACCATTCTTCGCGCTTCTCGTTTGATCAAGCAGCATTCGTCTTCAGAAAGCAGTGCGGCCTTGCCCGGATATTTGAGCCTTGCAACACAACACCCGACCCCGGCGTATGAAAAAAATTATCAGCTGAACAAACTTGTGATTCAAAAAATGGCAGCGTGGTGCCGCGAGAA
>JACPXL010000018.1 GCA_016196555.1 Candidatus Omnitrophota bacterium
GTGCGGGGAAATAGTGTCGATATTTTTCCTTCTTATGGAGAAAATCCCCATCGCGTGGAATTTGAATTGGATTCGATTTTGCGCATTACCATGCTCGACAGGGTTAAATTCAATCCGCTGCGTGAACTGGATCGTCTGGCCCTTTATCCGGCCAAGCATTTTGTGACCCCTTCCCACCGGCTTGAGAAAGCCCTTCAGGGTATTCAGGAAGAAATGGTCTGGCGCGTGAAAGAGTTGACCTTGCAGAATAAAGATATCGAAGCCAAGCGGCTTGAATCCCGGACCCGTTATGATTTGGAAATGCTGCGCGAAGTGGGGTATTGCTCCGGCGTGGAAAATTATTCGCGCCATCTTTCCGGCCGCGGGGCGGGGTCCACGCCCTACACGTTGATCGATTATTTTCCGAAAGATTTTCTGATCATCATTGATGAATCCCATCAAAGCCTTCCGCAAATCCGCGGCATGTATCACGGCGACCTCTCGCGCAAAAAAGTATTGGTTGAGCATGGATTTCGTCTTCCTTCGGCGCTTGATAACCGTCCGCTCAAATTCGCGGAATTTGAAAAGAAAGCCAGGCAAGTTCTGTATGTTTCCGCGACGCCGGGAGAATATGAAATGCAGCGTGCTGAAAACTATGCCGAGCAAATCATTCGTCCGACGGGATTGACGGACCCGGAAATCGAAGTCCGAAAAACCGAAGGTCAAATTGATGATCTCATTGGTGAAATTAAGGCCCGCGCAAAAAAGAACGAACGCGTTTTAATTACAACGCTAACTAAAAAAATGGCCGAAGATTTGAGCCGCTATCTGCGTGAAGTGGGAATCAAGGTGAATTATCTTCATTCGGAATTCGATGCCTTTGAAAGAATGGAAATACTGCGGGATTTGAGGCTGCAAAAATATGATTGCGTGATTGGCGTCAACCTTTTGCGGGAGGGCCTGGATTTGCCCGAGGTTTCGATGGTGATTGTTCTCGACGCAGACAAAGAGGGTTTTTTGCGAAGCGATGTTTCGCTGATTCAAATTGCGGGCCGTGCGGCACGCCATGTGAATGGCAAAGTCATTATGTACGGGGACAAAGTGACGGACTCAATAAAGCGCGCCATTCAGGAAACCGAACGCCGCCGGAAAATTCAGGAACAGTACAATCGCACGCACGGAATAACTCCGACCTCCATTCAAAAGGACATTCGAGAGGGGATTGAGAAATGGAAGAGTGCCGAAGAATTTGTGACGGAGGTGGTGGGAGAAAACCGGAAGGAATATGAAACTAAAACTTACCTTTCTTTTCTCAAAAGCCGGATGGAACAGGCCTCCCGGGCCCTGGAATTTGACAAAGCGGCCCGTTACCGCGACGAAATCCGCAAAATTGAAAGCAAAGAAGGAATCAAAGACAGTATTTTGGCGGAATATAAAACAAAAAAGCCCGATCGGACGTAAATTAAATTGACAGTATCTCGATCATCACCCTATAATTTATCCCATGGACCAATCCCTCAAATGGTTTGAGGAACATAAACTCGTTGCCCTGATTCGTTCCAGTTCTGCCGATGATGCCGAAGCAATGATCAAAGCCGCCATGGACGGCGGATTTCATCTTTTCGAAATTTCCATGCAAACCACTCAAGTCATTCGTCTTCTCGAAACTTATTCCAAAAAGGAAGGTTATCTTTTTGGCGCCGGTGCCGTCATTGACGGAGAAATGGCCCAGCGTGCCATTAAGGCCGGTGCGCGGTTTATTTCGAGTCATTACACCGATCGCGATGTGATCAGCGTCGCAAAAAATAATGATGTCTTCGTGATTCAAGGAGCATTGACCCCCACCGAAGCCGTGAATGCTTATCAATTAGGTGCGGACCTGATCAAGATTTATCCTGCGGATACAGCCGGCGGTCCTGCCTTCATGAAGTCTCTGCGCGGCCCTCTTCCATTTTTGAAATTGGTAGCAGCCGGCGGTGTGACCATGGAGAATGCCTGGGACTATTTGAAATACTGTACTTCCGTTCATCTTGGAAAAGCGATTTTCGATAAAGCCCTGATGCGGGGCAATCATTGGACTGAAATAGCAGAACGGGCCCGCCAATTCATCCAGAAGCTGGAAGCCTCGAAAGTCTCTAAGTAATTACTCCGCCTTAAATTACGGCCTTATTCAGGGTACCCGCCAGGCGCGTAATTGACAATTCATTTTTCCTCGTTATAATAACCACTGTCTTTTCAGGCAGTTACGTCAATCCTTACTAGGAAAATCCATGACGCAAAAGATGTCGAAGAGGATTTTCACAATCCTCTTTTTTGTTTTTTTATTCTGTTCTTTGATAAATCAGGCCAAAGCGGACACTGTTTATGGAACCATTCCGACCGGCTTGATGGAACTTAAAGATTATAAGTATTCCGTTTATCTTTATGTTCCTCCGGCTTATGAGCCGGATAAGGATTATCCGCTTCTCATTGCCCTTGCTGGGGAAGGAGAGTCTCCGGAAAAAAACATGGAGTATTGGATGAGCCTGGGCAAGAAACACAATGTCATTATTGTTTCGCCTGCGGCGCATTGGCCCGAAGACTTGCCTTATCAAATGGATCGGTGGCTGATTCAGTTGAAAGATGAAATTGCCCAGCGGTATCGCGTTTCACCCACAAAAACTTATTTGGTGGGAAAAAATGGCGGCGCCCACTACGCTTCCTATTTGGGAGTAAATTACCCGGATCAGTTTTCGGCGGTGGCCGCCTTGGGCGGGTCCTGGGTAGGAAAATATGAAAAGCTCATGCACCTTCGGTCCCGGCCGGAAGGACAAGTGCCGTTTCTAGTCATGACCCAGGGCGATCAGGTTGATTTCGTCAAAAAAACCGAGGCCTGGGCGTATGAATTTGAAAAAAAGGGATATCCTATTTATTTAAGAAGAATCGGAGCTGACGAAGACGTAGCATCCGATGATTTCAAAAAACAAATTTTGGATTGGTTTGAAGAAAAAAGCGAGGATTGGCAATCCAAAGTTGCAAAATCAAAGAAAACCTTCAGATCAAAATTTGACAAAGCGGTAAAGGATTTTTTCACTGTATGAAACTCACCGGCGCTAAAATCATGATTAAGTGTTTGGAAATGGAAGGTGTGGACTATGTTTTCGGCCTTCCCGGCGGGGCAATCCTGCCGACTTTCGATGCCCTCTACGATTCAAAATTGAAATTCATTCTTGTCCGCCACGAACAGGGAGCCGCTCATATGGCCGACGGTTATGGCCGCGCAACAGGCCGCCCCGGTGTTTGTCTGGTGACCTCAGGCCCGGGAGCGACCAATACAGTCACCGGACTTGCCACCGCTTATATGGATTCAGTGCCCGTGGTTTGCATTACGGGACAAGTGGCCACGCATGCCATTGGGTCCGATGCTTTTCAGGAAGCCGATGTTGTGGGCATTACTCGTCCTGTCACTAAGCACAATTTCCTCATTAAAAACGTTAAAGATATTACACGGGTTATGCGCGAAGCTTTTTACATTGCTTCGACTGGAAGACCCGGTCCGGTACTGGTTGATTTTCCTGTGGATGTGAGCCGCGCAGAAACCGAATTTGAATGGCCGGAAGAAGTTTATATACGCAGTTACCGTCCTCCTGTTTTTAACAACGGAACCATGCCACAAATCAGCAAAGATCAAATTAAGAGCGCTGCCGAAGCCATCATGAAAGCCAAAAAACCTTGCCTGTATGTTGGCGGAGGCGCCGTGGTTTCCGGAGCAAGCAAAGAACTTTTAGAATTAGTTAATAAAACGGGAATTCCGGTTACCACGACTGTTTTGGGACTTGGTATTTTCCCGGAAACTCACCCGTCATCTCTCAGAATGCTCGGCATGCATGGAACCCATTATGCGAATTACTCGGTCCAGAATTCCGATGTGTTGATTGCGGTTGGCGCACGTTTTGACGATCGCGTGACCGGCAAAATCGATATGTTCGCGCCGAATGCAAAAATCGTTCACATCGATATTGATCCGGCTTCCATTTCCAAAGTGGTGAAAGTGCATTATCCCATTATTGGGGATGTGAGGTCCGTTTTGAAAGAATTGAATAAATCGGTCGGTGATTTACGGCCGCAAATTAAAGATTGGCTCGAGCAAATCGAGGGTTGGAAAAAGAAACATCCGCTTAAATACAATCAAACCGGTTCCGACATTCGCCAAGAATATGTGATTGAACAAATCGGCGAAGTGACTAAACATAAAGCCTTAGTCACCACGGGAGTCGGCCAGCATCAAATGTGGACGGCGCAATGGTATGGTTTTAACTCACCCCGCAGCATGATTACATCCGGAGGGCTTGGAACCATGGGTTTTGGTTTTCCTTCAGCCATCGGCGTGCAGCTGGCAAGACCTGGCGAAACGGTGATTTGCATTGATGGAGACGGCTCGTTTCAAATGACGATGTGTGAACTTGTGACGGCCGCTTATTACAAAATTCCCGTAAAACTTTTCATTATGGATAATGCCCATCACGGCATGGTGCGCCAATGGCAGGAACTTTTTTATAAGAAACGTTATTCCGCCAGTCAGCTCGGTCCGTCAAATCCGGACTTTGTGAAACTTGCCGAAGCGACCGGAGTGCATGCCATCCGGGTCAGTCAAAAAGAAGAAGTGGTTCCCGCGATTGAAAAAGCACTGGCCCATCCGGGTCCCGTGTTAGTGCACGTTTTGGTCGCAAAATCCGATAATGTTTATCCGATGGTTCCCGCAGGCCACGCTCTCGATCAAGTGATGGACATGGCATAATCCCTTTATGGGCAAGGAGATTTTATGAAACATACAATTTCGGTCATGGTAGAAAATCATTTCGGCGTTCTGGCGCATGTGGCAGGTCTTTTTTCTGCGCGCGGTTTTAATATCGACAGCCTCACCGTCGGAGAAACCCAGGACCCCACCGTGTCACGCATGACCATCACAGTGACCGGAGATGACCGTATTGTTGAACAAATTGTTAAACAGCTCGATAAGCTCATTGATGTCATCAAGGTGGAAGACATCACCAACGATGAATTGATCGAACGGGAACTCGTTCTCGTTAAAGTTGGGGCGGAACAGAACACCCGCAATGATGTGATGCAAGTCGTGAACACCTTCCGTGCCAAGGTCGTGGACGTCAATCCCAAATCGCTTACCATTGAAGTCACAGGTGGAGAGGGAAAAATTGACGCCATGCTTGAACTCCTGCGTCCCCTCGGCATTCTTGAGGTGGTTCGCACGGGAATGATCGCCATGGCGCGCCGTAAGGAACTCGAAGTTCCTCCGATCAAACCTCTGGCTTCGGCCAAAACGAAATCATCCAAACAAGCGCCCGCGAAAGTCAAAGCGGAAAAGTAACAGCGGGAACAATTGTCATTCCCGCAAGTTTTTGGCGGGAATCTAAAATTGATCCCCCGACTAAAGCATTCGGGGATGACACTTATAGCCCTATTCGCTTCAATCAAAATAAAATCAAGAAAGGGTCAATCATGGCAAAAATTTATTACGATCAAGATGCGGATTTAAAACACCTTAAAGGAAAAAAAGTTGCGATTGTGGGCTACGGGATTCAGGGCCGCGGCCAGGGACTTAATCTCCGCGATTCCGGCGTGGAAGTCATTATCGCCCAAAGAAAAGGCGGAAAAAATTATGATCTCGCCATTGAGGATGGCTTTACTCCTGTGGAAGCCGATGAAGCGGCTCAAAAAGCGGACATTATTCAAATTCTCGCTCAGGACCATCTTCAAGGAGAAATTTACGAAAAGAGCATTGCCTCTCATCTGAAACCCGGCAAAGCGCTTTTATTTTCTCACGGTTTTAATATTCATTTCGGTTATATCAAACCGCCTAAGAATGTGGATGTTTACATGGTGGCGCCCAAAGGTCCAGGGGCCCTCGTGCGCACACAATTTCTCGAAGGCGGCGGTGTGCCGTGCCTTGTGGCGATTTATCAGGATGCGAGCGGTAATGCGTTGAAACTTGCGTTGGCCCATGCCAAAGCAATCGGCGGAACGCGCGCGGGCGTGATCGAAACCAATTTTAAAGAAGAAACCGAAACCGATCTTTTCGGCGAACAATCGGTCCTTTGCGGCGGCTTGAGCGAACTTATTCGCGCCGGCTACGAAACCTTGGTCCAGGCTGGTTATCAGCCTGAGATGGCCTATTTCGAATGCCTGCATGAAGTGAAGCTGATTGTCGATGCAATTTTTGTCCATGGAATCAGCGGCATGCATCGCCGTGTTTCCGATACGGCCGAATATGGAGACTATACCCGCGGCAAACGAATTATCACGGATGCGACTCGGGCTGAGATGAAAAAAATCCTAAAAGAAATTCAATCCGGTGATTTTGCGCGTGAATGGATTTCGGAAAATAAAAAAGGCCGGCCGCTTTACAATAAACTCCGTGATGAATGTGATAATCATCCCGTGGAAAAAGTCGGTGCGGAACTCCGCAGTATGATGCACTGGATTCAAGGCGCGAACGCAAAGCCTGCTGCGGACAAAAAATCAAAAGCGAAAGTAGGGAGTTAACCTTCCAGTACGTCATTCTGAGGCCGTAGCTTAGGCCGTCCCACAGGGACTGTCCCTTTGGGACGAAGAATCTCGTAATGAGATCCTTCGCTACGCTCAGGATGACGGGAGCTAAGCTATGTCCGACAAAAAAAGAAAAATTTATATTTTTGACACCACGCTTCGTGACGGAGAGCAATCTCCGGGAGCTTCGCTCACGCCTGATGAAAAACTCAAAATTGCCAAGCAGCTTGAGAAACTCAATGTTGACGTGATTGAAGCGGGATTCCCTGCATCAAGCCCTGGTGAAATGCAGGCGGTCCGTATGATTTCCGAAGTGGTCAAAAAGCCCGTGATCTGCGGTCTTTCCCGCATGATGCCTTCGGACATTGATGCCTGCCGCCGTGCCTTGGAACCGGCCCGCCGCAAAAGGCTTCATGTCTTTTTGGCCACTTCCCAGATTCACCGGCAATACAAATTAAAAAAGGGCAAAAAGGAAATTCTCGAAATGGCGGCGCAAAATATACGGTCTGCCAAAAAAGATTTTCAGCAAATCGAATTTTCTCCGGAAGATGCTTCACGAACGGAGCCGAAATTTTTAACCGAAGCGGTGCGTGCGGCCATTGATGCTGGCGCGACATCCATCAATATTCCGGACACTGTCGGCTACACTGTTCCGCAGGAATTTTCCGACCTGATTTATTTTTTAATCAAAAAAAATCCAGAACTTGGGAAAAGCGTAATTTTATCGGTTCATTGCCACAACGATTTAGGGCTCGCCGTCGCGAATTCTTTGGCCGCGGTTTTGGCAGGTGCCAATCAGGTGGAATGCACGATCAACGGCATCGGCGAACGGGCGGGGAATGCTTCGCTGGAAGAAATCGCCATGGCGCTTGATACGCGCAAGGATTTCGTCGATTGTTACACCGACATTGTATTCAAAGAAATTATGAAGAGCTCGCGTTTAGTTTCGCATTTGACCGGCATGGTGGTCCAGCCCAACAAAGCGATTGTAGGGCGCAATGCCTTTTCACATGAATCCGGCATTCATCAAGACGGCGTTTTGAAAAAACGGCAGACTTATGAAATCATTGATCCGAAAAGAATCGGACTTTCCGGAAGCCAGCTCATTTTAGGGAAACTTTCCGGCCGGCATGCTTTCAATGAACGTGTGCAGAAATTGGGATTTCGCTTGAATGAATCCGAATTGGGTCAGGCCTTCCGCCGTTTTAAGGAACTTGCGGACAAGAAAAAATATGTTTTCGATGAGGATATCGAAGCTATTTTGGAAGAAAATCTTGCCATGGTCCCCGAAACGTGGAAGCTCGATCATATTCGTATTACCAGTGAAAGCGGCAAACCGGCCCATGCTTCGATTCGCTTAACGTTTAAAGGAAAAAGCCGGGAAGCGGTTTCGGAAGGTGACGGTCCGGTCGATGCAGGCTATAAGGCGATTGAAAAAATTGTTAATTCCGGCGCCCGTGTGGTCCATTACGGCATTCAGTCTGTGACGGGCGGCAAAGATGCTTTGGGAGAAGTTGTCGTCAAGTTGATTGTCGCCGGCCGCGAAGTGACGGGCCGTGGAACAAGCACGGATATTATTGAGGCCAGTATCAAAGCCTATCTTTTTGCATTGAATAAAATTTCCTCCCATATTCTTCCCGAGGAAACTCAAGAACACTCACCGGTGTGAAAGCGCCCTTTCAGCTTTACGGAATTTTCGGTTATCCCTTAGGCCATACCCTTTCTCCCGCCATGCAGGAAGCTGCTTTCGAAGCGGCGGGAATCAAAGCTTATTATCTTGTTTTGGAATTCGACAGCCCTCACTTCCATAAATTGATGGCGCGCGCAAGTGACAAGCTTCTTCTCGACGGGTTTAATATCACCGTTCCCTATAAAAGAGTCATTCAGAAATACATTCGCCGGATTTCTCCAGAGGCAAAAATAATCGGAGCGGTGAATACGGTTTATCGGTCCGACGGTCAATGGGCAGGAACCAATACGGATGTTTATGGTTTTCTTACTTCGCTTGTCAAAGATGGAAAATTCAATCCGAAAAAGAAAACTGCGCTTATTCTCGGAAGCGGGGGAAGCGCACGTGCGGTTGTCTACGGATTGGCTAAAAGCGGTGCGCGCCAGATCCGAATTGCTGCGCGTAGGCCTTCACGGGCGCGGAAAATCGTTTCCGATTTCAAAAAGGTATTTCGAAAGACGGAATTTAATGTGTTTTCGCTAAATCGAAATGATTTAAAAAAAGGGCTCACAAATGCCGATCTTGTAGTGAACACAACGTCGGTAGGTCTGCGTCCTGGGGACAAGTCATTGATTCCGGTCTCGATGATTCCTTCGGCTGGACGGGCCAAAAGGATTTTGTTTTTTGACCTTGTGTATCATTGGCCTCAAGGGACGGCGTTTTTAAAAAATGCCCGGCGCAAAGGCCAGCCGGCTTTGGGAGGCCTGGGCATGCTTCTTCATCAGGGAGCCAAAGCGTTTGAACGCTGGACCGGCAAACCAGCCCCAGTTTCTGTGATGAAAAAAGTTTTGGAAGAGTCACTTAAAAAGAGGAAAGCTAAGTAATGGATATTTTTACGAATTTTGCGGCTTTTGTTTTCGGGCTTATCTTCGGAAGTTTTCTGAATGTATGCATTCACCGCATGCCTCAGGAACAATCCATCGTAAGTCCCGGGTCGCATTGTCCGCATTGCAAAACGCCGATCGCCATCACGGACAATATTCCGCTTCTCAGTTTTATTTTTCTCGGCGGCAAATGCCGGCATTGCCGCAAAGCAATTTCTTTCCGGTATTTTCTTGTGGAACTGGCTTCCGCAATGCTGTGGCTTTCCGTGTGGATGATGTTTGGGCTCAGTATCCCATTTTTTGCTACGGTTTTTTTATTTTCCGTATTGATTGTAATTTCAGTGAGTGATCTTGAAACGGGCCTAATTCCGGACCAGCTGACTCTTCCGGGCATTGTGATCGGGCTTCTCTTTGCCTTTTTTTATCCTCCCATGTTAGGGGCTCCTCACTGGAAGGGTGCTTTGATTCAGTCGGCCTTTGGAATTTTGGCAGGCGGAGGAAGTCTTCTTTTAGTCGGTTTGTTGGGCAATGTTCTTTTTCGCAAGGAGACCATGGGCGGGGGCGATATTAAATTGATGGCGATGCTCGGCGCTTTTCTTGGAGTCAAAAAAGTTTTTCTGGTTTTATTCTTCGGGCCGTTTGTGGCATTGCCTTATGCCCTCTACGCCAAAATTGGCAAGAAGGCGGAGACGATTCCTTTCGGGCCTTTTCTGGCTATTGCCGGGGCCTGGATATTTCTTTACGGCGATACAATTGCCAAACACTTTTCGCTTTTTAACTGGTAAAATACGCGCTTGTCATCCTGAGATTCTTCGCACCAAAGGTGCAGTCCCTGTGGGACGGCCTTTAGCCTTAGAATGACGGCGAAGGAGAAATAATGCTGCGATATATTACAACGGGGGAATCGCATGGTAAGCACATGGCGGCCATTCTGGAAGGCATGCCAAGCGGCCTTCATGTCGATTTGGGCTACATTAATGAAGAACTTCACCGCCGACAGCAGGGCTATGGCCGCGGCGGAAGACAGAAAATTGAAAAAGACAATGTAGAGATTCTTGGCGGCGTGATTAAAGGAATTTCTACCGGCGCCCCAATCGGTTTTTTGCTGATCAATAAAGATTTCAAAATTGATGAAATGCCGGACCTTTACCGGCCGCGACCGGGGCATGCGGACTTTGCCGGCTCTTTAAAATATCATCAGAGCATACGCGCCGTACTGGAACGGGCCAGCGCCCGCGAAACTGCGATGAGAGTTGCGGTCGGGGCCTTGTGCAAACTTTTTCTTAGAGAATTCAAAATCGAAATTGCCAGCCATGTTCTTCAGATTGGAAAGGCAAGAATTCAAGAAGACGAAAGTTTGACTCTGGACAAGATCCGCAAAAAAACCGCCCAGTCCCAAGTGAATTGTATTTCTCCGGAAACCGAGAAGGCCATGATTGCCGCGATTGATGAAGCCAGGCGGAACAAAGATTCCGTAGGCGGACAATATGAAGTGCGCGTGAGCGGAGTGCCGGTTGGATTGGGTTCTTATGTTCATTTCGAACGTAAACTTGACGGGCGTCTTGCAAATCTTTTGATGGGAATGCAATCCGTGAAAGCTGTGGAAATTGGATACGGGACCAAACTTGCCGGACTTTCGGGATCACAATCTCACGATGAAATTTTTCATGACGCGAAGCGCGGCTATTATCACGGGACAAACCGGGCCGGCGGAATCGAAGGCGGAATGAGCAATGGGGAGGACATTATTGTCCGAGCCACCATGAAACCCATTTCAACGCTTGCTCAGCCGCTCGCTTCGGTCAACATGGCAACCAAACAGGCGGAAAAAGCAGATTTTGAACGTTCCGATGTTTGTGCTGTGCCGGCCGGCAGTGTGATCGGCGAGTCTCTCGTCGCTTATGGGATTGCGGACGCCTTCCTGGAAAAATTCGGCGGCGATGCGGTCATAGAAATCAGAAGGAATTTCGAAGGCTATTTGAAACAAATCCATGCCTAATATTTACCTTGTCGGCATGATGGGATCCGGAAAAAGCGTGACGGGAAAACAGCTTGCCCGCCTTCTGCGCACCAATTTTGTGGATCTCGATGATTACATCGAAAAGAAAAATTGTGCGTCCATCGCAGAGATTTTTGAAAAAAAGGGCGAATCGTTTTTTCGTGACGAAGAGACCTCGGTCCTGAAAGAAGTTTCCCAAAAAGAAAATCAGGTGATTGCCACCGGCGGCGGTCTGGTATTGAAATCCGAACATCGCATTCTCATGCATGAAAACGGTACGGTGGTTTATCTTGAAACCACTCTCCCAACCCTGATCGACCGGCTTCGCGGCAAAAAAGACCGGCCCCTGCTTAAAGGCGGGAAATTCGAAGAAATGGTCGCCCGGATTTTTCTGGAACGAAAAAGTCTTTACGAAAAGGTCTGTGATTTTTCCGTGACCACGGACGGAGAAACTGCAGAATCGGTCGCCAAAAAAATTTTTGAAGTGCTGGAGAAAACCCGTTCATGAAATCAATTTCAGTTAAAAGTCGTCATCAAGATTACCGCATTGTCGTAGGGCAGGGACTTTTGAAAAAAACCGGAAGTCTGTTGAAAGCCTTGGGCCTGCGCGGAAAAGTTTTTATCGTCAGCCAATCCCGCGTGGCGCAGCTTTACGCCGGTCCCGTCAAAAAGTCTCTTCGCCAAAACGGTTTTGCGGTGGCCGAGCATAATCTGCCCGATGGCGAAGAAGCTAAATCAGAAAAAGAACTTTTTCAAACCTATCATGATTTGCTCGATAAAGATTTTGAGCGCCGCGATATTGTGCTGGCTTTAGGCGGCGGAGTCGTGGGCGATCTGGCAGGATTTGCCGCTTCCACTTTTTTAAGAGGCGTTCCGTTTGTGAATATCGGAACAACGCTTCTTGCCCAGGTCGATAGTTCAATCGGCGGCAAGACCGGCATTAATCTCGGTCAGGGAAAAAATCTTGTCGGTGCCTTTTATCCTTCCCGGCTTGTGATTTCTGATACAGAAGTTCTAAAAACCCTTCCGGACCGCGACCTTCATGCCTCGCTGGCTGAAGTGGTGAAATACGGTGTGATTCGGGACCTCAAACTTTTTAGTCTGATCGAAAAAAAGACCGAAGACATTCTGGCCAAAGAAAGCAGCATTCTCGAAAAACTGGTGCTGGCTTCAGCCCGCATCAAAGCGGGAGTGGTCAGCCGTGATGAATTCGAGACCCAAGGGGAGAGAATGATTTTAAATTTCGGGCATACCTTTGCTCACGCCTTCGAACAAACTTTAAATTACCGGAAATTAATGCACGGAGAAGCCGTTGCCATTGGTATGGTTTGCGCGGCGCGGCTCGCCAATCGCCTGAAGCTTTTTCCTTTTTCCGAAACCAGCCGTTTGGTCAGAGTTTTGGAAAATTTACATCTTCCGGTTTCTCTTTCCGGCCTTGATTTGGATCGCCAGGATATTCTTTCCGGCATGCTGCACGATAAGAAAAAACGGGCCGGAAAATTGCGTTTTGTCCTTCCGACTAAAATTGGCCGGGTCATTATCCGGGAAAATATTCCGTCCAAACTCCTCAAAGAAGTCGTTGACGAATCCCTGGGGAAGTGATAAAAAGTTACCCTTATGAAACGTGATTTTTTTGTTTTCACCATCGGAATTGTTCTTGGTTATGCTCTCGTCCAGGGTGTGGCGTTTGTTCATCACAATTATCTCTGGGCGATTTTTTATCATTGATTAAACCTTCCTAACTTTTCCACTCATTCCCGATCAATTTTCTTTGTCCCGTCATCCGGAGGCCGTAGCTTAGGCCGTCCCACAGGGACTGCACCTTTGGTGCGAAGGATCTAGATCCTTCACTCAGCGAAGCAGTCCTTTAGGGTCGTTCGGGATGACAGGAAATCTATATGATTTTTAATCATATGATGATATGATAATTCACAATTTTTAGGAAAATATGCCTGATCTTATCGAAGAAGAACTGAAAGCTTTGATTACTCTCAGCCGCTATGGAGGGGGAAGGAGAAATATTTCCCGTATCCAGGAAGGGATATTGCCTTCGGAAATCCTTAAAATGAATCAATCGGAATCCCTTTTTGAGGAGTCTTCCGGCTTTAATGCTGAGAGAGAAATCGAATTATGTCAGAAAAAAGGCATACGGTTTTTGACTTGGTTTGACCCCGATTATCCGGCACTTCTCAGGGAAATTGCGGACCCTCCGCTGGTTCTTTATATGATGGGAAATCTGTTCGAAAGTGATGAAGCCGCGGTGGCCATTGTGGGTTCCCGCCATCCCAGTTTTTATGGAATTTCTCAGGCGCGAAAATTTTCCCGCGAGCTTGCCCGGCAGGGACTCACGATTCTTTCCGGATTTGCACGCGGGATTGATCACGAAGCCCATGCGGGTGCGATGGAAATTCCTTATGGTCGCACCATCGCCGTACTGGGTTCGGGAATGGACGTGATTTATCCCAAAGAGCATGGAAAACTTTTTGATCAAATCAAAGAACGGGGAGCCATTCTCACAGAATATGCGCTGGGGACAAGTCCTCTGGCGCAAAATTTTCCCCGCCGTAATCGCATTATCAGCGGACTTTCCCTCGGGGTTTTGGTGGTCGAAGCCCATTTGAGGAGCGGATCTTTGATTACCGCGCATGAAGCCTTGGAACATGGAAGAGAAGTTTTTGCCATTCCGGGGCCGGTGGATCAATTGACTTCGCGCGGGACACACCGGTTAATTAAACAAGGCGCGGCCCTGGTAGAAAACTCTTCGGAAATTCTGGAAGAACTTGCCGAGAGGCTTTGGCCTATTCTCGGTTCCTATCAAAAATCCATAGAAGAAACAATCGAAAAAAAGGAAAAGGTAGAAATTTCTCAGACGGAAGAAAGTGATGAAGAAAAAATCATTTTACAATCCCTCATGCAAAAACCTTTACCTTATGAAGAGATTTTAAGCATCAGTCCGGGCCGGCCGGGAACGGCAATGGCTTTGCTCATGAAGCTGGAATTAAAGAAAAAAATCCGCCGGAACCGGGACGGATCTTTTGCGGTGGTTTAGAAGATCGCAATGGGCCTCATTGACCATTAATTTATGGATATTCCTTGCAATTTAAAGCACTCCCTTGTATCCTGCTTTCGCTAATGCTACCTTTGGCGGCAGGATAAAGTTATTGTCGCAAAAGACGAAATTGATTATAGTGTTTCGCATTCAATCCCTAATTAAGGAAAGGAGTTATTTATGCAAGAATCTATTTCAGGTGGCTTTTCAGGAGGCGCCGCGGCGCCAAAGGGAAGGCGCTTTGCCTCAGGTTTGATCGATCTTTTTATTATTCCCATTTTATTGGGGATTGTGATCGGGGTTGTCTTGTTGAATGTTCCCGAAGGTATTCGAAATGTCCTGCTTATCCTGGTAAATATTGGCTGGCTGATTTTCCGAGATATGGTGTATTCTCCGGGCCGCCATATGGTTGGCCTCAAGCTTGTAAGTTTGAACGGGCAAAAAGTGACCATTACCCAGGCCTTTCTTCGAAATGTGCTCATTGTCGTTCCCTTCGTGCTGGTGATTGGTTATCTAGTGGAAATCATCGCCATTCTTAGTAAAGGGGAAAGAATTGCGGATGGATGGGCCAAGACCCGGGTCGTATCAGCGACTTGATATTTCGCTAACTCTATATGCCCCCTTCGGTTAAGAAGGGGGCATTTTTTTTGTGCATTGCATGTTACGGAAGTCAATGATAGGCTTTTAATAGAAGATTGAAGCGGAAAATTCGCGATTGGAGGAAGGTGCTTGTGAAGAAAAAGAAAAAAGCCAGCCGAAAATTAAATCATCCGTCCCGGTCCGCGGCGGAGACTCTCACTTTTTATACCGACCTTTCCCAGCTTAAACGGCAGCTTGAAAAATTATCCGGCAATCAAACCAAACTTGAAGAACGAATGCAGGACATGGAAATTCATGTCAATCTTTTAACCCGTTTACTCACAACCCTTTGCATCGAGAAATTCGGTATGCGTGTGGGCGTTCTTAAAAGGCTCATCAAACGTATTGAAAAGGAAGCTATACGCGATTCCCAAATCCTCCATTTGGAATCCCTCTATAAGCTTCCCCTCCATCCGGAAAAGAAAAGTCAAAATAATCAAGGTGGAACGTCGGCGAAAAATGATCCTTGGGAAGAAATTTCCTAAGGCCGATAAAAATTTTCCTGTTTTAACCCCTTTAAGATCCGCAAGTTAGGAAATCCGTCAAAACGTCCGATAAACATACCGTTTACAAGCTAGAGGGTTTTGACTAAAATAGGCCCTTCATTTTTTCAGAGTTAGGAGAAAAGAGCATGAGACTTTGCATTAATGGTGAAGACCGAACGATTGAGAGTGTTGAGAACCTTCAGGAGCTTTTGAAGAGCTTTCATATTAATCCCAATTCCGTGGTCATCGAACGCAATAAACATGTCGTGTCCCGCCAAGAGCTGGAGCAATGTCCGGTTCAGGAGGGAGATCGAATTGAAATTGTGCAATTTGTCGGCGGCGGCCGGGATGAAAGCCAAACCGAAGAAGTCCCTCAAAATCCGGCTCCGGTTCGAAAACCCAGAAAAACAAAAAGCCCAAAAAGCAGCAAAAGCAAAGAAGACGCTTCTTCTTTCAAAGGGCCTGCCAATCTCGTCATTGTAGAATCGCCCGCCAAAGCAAAAACCATCAATAAATTTTTGGGCGATAATTTTCAAGTCGAAGCCTCCATGGGCCATGTTCGTGATCTTCCCAAAAGTAAAATGGGCGTGGACGTTACTCAGGATTTTACGCCTTCCTATATTGTCAGCGGCAAGAACCGAAAAACCGTCACGCATTTAAAAAAGCAGTCCAAGGGAAAAAGAGAAATTTATCTGGCGCCTGATCCGGACCGCGAAGGCGAAGCCATCAGCTGGCATTTGGCGCATATTTTCAGAGAGGCCAACGGCGAAGACACGCAGATTCACCGCGTGGTGTTTAATGAAATCACCAAAGAGGCTGTGCAGGAAGCTTTCAAACATCCCCGCGAAATTGCCATGAATTTGGTCAATGCTCAGCAAGCCCGAAGAATTCTTGACCGCATTGTGGGTTATGAATTAAGTCCGCTTCTCTGGCGAAAAGTGGGACGGGGACTCAGTGCCGGCCGTGTGCAGTCAGTGGCCTTGCGTTTGATCGTTGACCGAGAGCGCGAAATCAAAAAGTTTGTTCCGGTGGAATATTGGTCGATTGAAGCAAAGCTCTCTTCCGATAAAAAAGGAAATGAAGGCAAAGTCTTTATCGCTAAACTCGAAAAAATCGGTAATGACAAAGCTGAAATTAAAAATCGTGAGGATGCCGAAAAAATCCGCCAGGAAATTTTAAATCTTCCGTTTAAAGTTCTGAAAGTCGATAAAAATGAGCGCCGCCGCAAACCCCAAGCCCCTTACACCACCAGCAAACTCCAGCAGGAAGCCTATAACCGTTTGGGATTTCCTGCCGCTAAAACCATGCGGCTTGCCCAAAAACTTTATGAAGGCGTGGAAATCGGGGACGAAGGCAGTACGGGTTTGATTACTTATATGAGAACGGACTCCGTGAACGTCGCCAAGTCGGCTCAGGACGATGTCATTCAATATATACGCCAGAAATTCGGCGCGGATTATTTGCCCAAAGAACCGCCGGTTTATCGCGCTAAAAAAGGAGCGCAAGAGGCCCATGAAGCGGTTCGTCCGACCTCCGCACGGCGAGAACCCAAGGACATCAAACAATTCCTGGAAGAAGATGAATTCAGATTGTATGAATTAATTTGGCAAAAATTCGTGGCTTCACAAATGTCACCGGCCGTGGACGAACATGTCAGCATCACCATCGGTGCCGGGCCCAAGTATTTTTTTAAAAGCACCGGCCGCATCAATCTTTTCGCCGGATTTTCCATTGTTTTCGGCGAAGCAAAAGCTCAGCGTGAGAAAAAAGAAGAAAAGCCGGAAGGGGAAGGCGAAGAACCTATCGCCGAACTTCCAGCGCTTACGGAAGGAGAAATTCTCAAGCTCCTTGAACTAATGGGCTATCAGCATTTTACCAAACCTCCGGCCCGGTACAACGACGCGAGTTTGGTCAAAACGCTTGAAGAAGAAGGCATTGGACGGCCGAGTACTTATGCGCCAACCATTTATACCCTTCTTGTGCGTGAATATGTTAATCGTAAAGGCGGCGCACTCATGCCCACTGAACTTGGCGAAACCGTGGTGGATTTACTGGTTAAACATTTTCCTAAAATTATGGAAGTGGCGTTTACCGCGGCGATGGAAGGAGAGCTCGACAGAATTGAAGAAGGCGAAATGGAATGGAAATCCGTTCTCAAAGATTTCTACGGGCCTTTTGAAATCGATCTGACCCAAGCTCGACAGGAAATGCAGAATATACGGCAAGAAGTTGTGGTGACGGAATATAAATGCGACATTTGCGGTAAAAACATGGTCATCAAATGGGGCCGCTTTGGAAAATTTCTGGCCTGTCCCGGTTTTCCGGATTGTAAATATACGCGCTCGATTCCTTCGGGTTTTGTTTGTCCCGAACCCGGCTGCGGAGGAGAACTCGTCAAGCGCACGTCCAAGAAAAGACGTTCTTTCTATGGCTGCTCCAATTATCCCAAATGCAATCATATCAGCAACAAACTTCCAAATCAGGGGGAAGCCATCGGTGATGATGAACGTATTTCGGATACGGATCGCCAAACCTTAGGGCCGTAATGGAAAAATCGGTCTCCCATTTTCTCAATTCTCTTCGAACCGAAAAAAACGCCTCCCCTCACACCGTTAAAAATTACGGGATTGATCTAAGGGAGTTTTCCGAGTTCTTAAAAGAAAAACTTCCCGAAGAAATTACTTATCTCGATATCCGGTCGTTTCTGGCAGTTTTGAAGTCCTGCAATTATTCCAAAAGTTCCATCGCCCGGAAACTCGCATGCCTTCGCTCTTTTTTTAAATATCTCGCGCGCGAAAATCGTTTGAAAATTAATCCTGCAGCGGGCATTGCCACGCCCAAGCGGGAAAAAAGACTGCCGCTTTTTCTTGCTTCCGAGGAAGTCACGAGCCTTTTGGAAGCTCCGTCCAAAAATGCCTGGGACGAAAAAAGAGACAAAGCCATATTGGAAATGCTTTACAGTTCCGGGTTACGCGTCAGTGAGCTTGTGGGATTAAATCATGAGGATGTCGATCTCGTGAGCGGACTTGTGCGCGTGCGAGGAAAAGGGAAAAAAGAAAGAATTGTTCCGATCGGTTCGCTGGCGCTCAAAGCCATACGCGGTTATTTGGAACATCGTCCGCCCCGGGACGGCAATGAAAATCTCAAACGTCCGCTTTATCTGAACCGCTATGGGGGAAGGCTCACGGATCGAAGCATCCGGCGTCTCATTCTGAAATACGTACGGCGCATTGCGTTAAAAAAAGAAGTTTCCCCGCATATGCTCCGTCATTCTTTCGCGACCCATATGCTCGATCGCGGCGCGGATCTGCGAAGTGTTCAGGAACTTTTAGGGCATGAAAATTTATCGACCACGCAAATTTACACGCACGTGACCACTAAACGATTAAAGGAGGCTTATGAGTCGGCGCACCCGCGGGCATAAAAGCCCGAAGCCCAATTTTCTTTCTCCCTATTTTTATAATACGGCCTTTCTTCTGTTCGGCCTTTTTTATCTGCCGATTTTTCTGCTTAAAATCAAGCAGTCCGCTAACCCTAAGCGTTTGATCAAGCAAAGGCTCGGAATTTTTTCCTGGAACCGCCGGCAGAAATTTTTGACTAAGCGCGTGATTTGGATTCATGCGGTCAGCGTTGGCGAAGTCATGGCGGCCAGAAAATTCATTCAGGGATTTCTGAAGGCGCTGCCTCATTATCATATTGTGCTGACCACGGTGACTCCAACCGGTCAAAAAGTGGCCAGGGAATTGAAATGTGAACGGGTTTCTGTCCGTTATTTTCCTTTTGATTTGACCTGGTCGGTGCATCAATTTTTCGAGGCCCTCCGCCCGGAATGCATTCTTTTAATGGAAACAGAACTCTGGCCCAATCTTTTATCAGAGGCCGCGTGGCGGGGGATTCCAGTGGGGATTTTGAATGGCCGTCTTTCAATCAAATCCGAAAAACGGTACCGGCGTTTTCTTCCGCTGACGGGCCCGCTTTTTCAGCGGCTTACTTTTGTTCTCGCCCAGACAGAAGAGGACGCCAAACGTTTTGAGTCTTTAGGGCTTTCGCCCAATCGGATTCGGGTCCTGGGGAATATGAAATTTGATAATCTTCCTGCTTCGGATGACCGTGCCCCGGCCATTTTGCGCAAGGAATGGGGATTTCAACCGGAAGACAAAATTCTTATTGCCGGAAGCACGCATCCGGGAGAAGAAAAAATTTTAATGAAAACTTTCATGGACCTGAAGGCCGAGTTCCCCACTTTAAAAATGATTGTGGCCCCGCGTCATATTGAAAGAAGCGAATCCATCCTGGTTTTATTGACCGGCAATTCTTTACGGGCAGTGCTAGCTTATGAAGAACATTTGAGAAAGAATTTCGATATTCTCATTTTGAACCGAATTGGAGTTTTAAAAAATCTTTATCAACTCGCGGATATTGTTTTCATGGGAGGAAGTCTGGTCAAACACGGCGGTCAAAATCCGATTGAACCGGCCTGTTTCAAAAAACCGATGATTCACGGGCCTCACATTTTCAATTTTGGAAGTATGTACCGGTCTCTGGATCAAGAACACGGTGCTATTTCGGTGACCGATGCTGATCACCTCACTTCCACTGTGAAAAATTTGCTTAAAAATGCGTACGAATGCCAAACCCTGGGAAAGAACGCTTTTTCTGTGATCGAACGGCTGCAAGGTGCAACCGAAAGGCATTTGGACTGGGTTCGGGAATTTTTGTCGCCTCAATCTTTAGAAAGGGAAAAAAATGATTCGTCAAGCAACCAATTATCTGAAGTTTCTAGCCGAAGGACGTGAAGACGGGGTTTTATCCAAGGCTCTCTCTCCTTTACTTGCTGCTGCAGAAGGAATTTATGGAAGTGTTGTTGGAACGACGCGTTCTCTCTACGAAAAAAAGGCCCTTCGCCGGACGCGCCTGCCTTTTCCCGTTATCAGTGTAGGCAATATCACCTGGGGTGGTACGGGAAAAACGCCGCTGGTTGAATACCTTGCCCGCAGGGCCACTTCGCACAATAAAAATGTTTTGATTCTCACCCGCGGTTACGGCAAAGACGAAGCCGAGCAGCTCAAGCACAATCTTCCCAAAGTCATTATGGGAGTAGGTCCTGATCGTGCGGCCATCGCCCAGCAGCTTGCCAAGAAACATCCCATCGATCTTGCGATTCTTGATGATGGACTTCAGCATTGGCCGCTTGAACGTGATCTGGAAATTATCACCCTCAATGCGCTGAATCCTTTTGGAAACAGAAAGCTGATTCCTCGGGGAATTTTGCGCGAGCCTTTGAAAACTCTTCAAAAGGCAGCGGTGATTGTTATTACGCATGCCAATCTGATCAGCCCGAGCGAGCTCATCAAATTGCGTGAGGAAATTCAAAAACATGCTCCAAAGGCCCAAATCGTGGAATCCTGCCTTGAGCCTCTCTTTTTTTATCGCGCACACAAACGTGCCCGGCTTTCCGTAGACAGGCTTCAGAAACAAAAGGTCACGACCTTTTCGGGCGTAGGGACACCGCGTTCTTTTCAACTTCTTTTGAGCCATTTTCAAATCCGGCCGGTCCGGAATTTCGAATTCCCGGATCATCATCATTATTCTGAGCAAGAATTAATCGAGATCAAAAAAGTGAGTGAGTCGGCTTCCACCGAAGAAATCATCACCACCGAAAAGGATTTTTACCGCGCTCCGGATGTGATCACAAAGATTTTGAATCCTCTTGTTCTTGCTGTCCGTCTCCGGATTTTAAAAGGAGAAGAAGTTTTGGCTTATCAAATTTTTCGTTCTCTTGGAGTGACTCAGTGACCGAAAAGATTCTCGATTTTTTTGCTTACTATCTTGCGCTCGTGCTTTCGGACGGCCTAAGCCGGATGCCGGAAAAGCAGACTTCGGCCCTCGGCCGTTTTCTCGGCGGATGTATTTTTTATTTTTCCAAGCGCCGGCATGTTGCTTACGCTGATATGAAAGCCGCTTTCGGCGGACGCTTTACGGCGCGCGAGCGCTGGCGCTTGATTCGCACGCATTACGAGAATCTGGGCCAAATGGGCTGTGAGTTTTTGCGGCTTCCGAAAATGAAACTTGAAGATCTGAAAGCTAAAGTCGCCATTCCTCAGGCGGATTTATTTTCTCAGCTGCTCTCCGGAGAACAGGGCGTTGTCTTTTTGACCGCTCATTTCGGGAATTGGGAACTTTTACAGAAAACGCCTTCTTTTTACGGCAAATCCATTCAGGTGCTGGCCAGGAATCAAAAATTTCCCCGGCTGAACCGGCTTCTCAATGAATTTCGCAATGATCAGGCCTCCATTGCCGTCAGCCGCGGTATGGGAATGCGGCAATTGCTGCGCGCGCTCCGGCGGCGGGAAGTGATTGGGCTTTTGGGGGATCAAGATGCCGGCAAAAACGAAGGCGTGATACTGCCTTTTTTCGGGCGTAAAACCACAGTCCCCACCGGGGCTTTTGAATGGGCGGCACGTACCGGAGCCAAGCTCGTTCCTACTTTTTTGGTCCGTTCTCCGGATCAAATTCATCATGAGTTTTCTTTGGAAGACGCTATTGACTGCCCAAAAAATGAAGATGGGAATTATGAAATTCAGGCAAAAAAATATTTGAAAATTCTCGAGCGCTACATCAGCCGGTTTCCGAGCGAATGGCTTTGGGGCACCAAACGCTGGAAATACAGTTGGACCAAGCGTATCGTCATTCTCTCAGACGGAAAGCCGGGCCACGTTAAACAAGCCGAAGCCGTGGCAGCGAAGTTTCAAGAGTTGAAAACACAATATGGCCGTCCGGGAATGGAATATCCCACACAAACCATTCAAATTAAATTCCGTTCTGTTTGGCATAAACGGTTTTTCTACGGATTTGCTTTCCTTTTAATGCCTTGGATTCAGGGAAGAATTGAATGGCTGCGCATCTTTTTTGCCGATGAAACATGGAAGGCGATTGAAAATGTGAGCGCTGATTTTTTTATTTCGGCGGGCTCTTCGCTCGTGCCGCTTAATCTTTGCCTTGCGCGGGAATCCCGCAGCAAAAGTATTGTCTTAATGAAGCCCGCCTTTCCTTTTAATTTGTTCCGCTATGATTTGGCAGTGATTGGCCTTCATGATACGGGGATTATTCCGCAGGAAGCCTTTCGCGCATTACTTACCCCAAGTACGATGGAAGATGAGGATTTGGAAAATGCCGGCCGTATTCTCCGAAAAGAATTGCGCGATCCGGAGCACGCGAAAGTCGCCGTCTTTTTAGGAGGGCCGACGCGCCGGTTTCAAATGGAACTTGGCGATATCGAAAAATTAATCTCCATTTTGGAAAAATCATCGGCTGGGGAAGGCAATTATATGCTCACGACTTCCCGGCGCACTCCGGAAGCCGCAGAAAAATTCCTGAAAGAAAAATTGCGCAGCCAAAACGCCTGCCAGCTTCTTGTGATTGCCCGCTCCGACAATCGTCCTTACATAGTCCAGGGAATGATGGCCATCGCGGACATTCTGGTCGTTTCTGAAGACAGTATTTCCATGATTTCCGAAGCGGTGCAGTCCGGCAAAAAAGTGATTGTCCTGGAATTTGGAAATAATGAATTGCCCAAAAAACACCGCCGTTTCAAAACCCTGCTGGCACGCGAATCGGCCATTGTGATTTCAAGTATCGAGGAATTACCGGCAAAAATCCGCTGGGCCAAAAATCAGCCGGCAGGACATCTTAAAGAAAATGAGGATGACGCGCTCATGGCACGGCTTGAAAGAATATTATGAAAGTGCTCCAAGTTCTTCCTTCTCTTGAAGTCGGCGGCGTTGAGCGGGGAGTGCTGGACCTTGCCCGGGCGATGAAAAAACGGGGAGACGAAACCGTGGTGATTTCCTCGGGCGGCGAGCTTGTGGCAGAACTCGAAAAAATCAATGTCCGGCATTATAAACTTCCCGTAGACCAAAAATCTATTTTTTCCCTGAGCCTTGTCGGAAAAATTGCCGAGATTATTGAAAAAGAAAGAATCGAAGTCGTCCATGGAAGAAGCCGGGTGCCGGCATGGCTTGCCTGGCTTGCTTCGCGCCGTATGGGAGTGCCGTTTGTGACGACCTGCCATGGATATTATTCTACGCATGCTTTGAGCCGCATCATGGGATGGGGAAAGCGCGTGATTGTGATTTCCAGCGTGGTCGGCCGTCATATGATTGACCATTTCGGCGTTCCTCCAGAAAGAATACGCCTGATTCATCGCGGCATTGATTTTTCACAATTTCCGTATGCGCCCGGCCGTTATGATGAAACTCCCAAACCTTTTCGCATTATTAATGTGGCCAGACTTTCTCCGATCAAAGGCCAACTCGAATTTTTAAAAGCCATTCATCTTTTGCGGCGGCAGATTCAGCATTTGGAAATTTGGATTGTCGGCGCGGAAGGCCGCGGCAAACATAAATACACCGACCTTCTCAAGAAAACCATTCATCAGCTCGGATTAGAATCCACCGTCAAACTTTTGGGCACGCGGCGTGACGTCGCCGATTTAATGGCGCAATCGGACCTTGTGGTGCTTTCGACTTTGATTCCCGAAGCTTTCGGACGTGTTGTCGTTGAAGCCGGGGCCGTGGGCCGGGCAGTGCTTGCCACGCGCGTTGGCGGTGTGCTGGATATTATTGATCATGAAGAGAACGGTATTTTAGTCATGCCGGGAAATATAGAAGAAATGGCCGAACGCATGCATGAACTTTTAACCGACCGGCAAAAAGCAAAACGTTTGGCTGAGAATCTCAAAAAAAAGGTGGAAAGTCGTTTTACACTTGAACAAATGATGGAAAAAACCCTTCAGGTGTATCAGGAAGTCCGCCGCTATAAAAATATTCTCATCATTAAACTTGGCGCTGCCGGGGATTTGATCCTGGCCGTTCCGAGTTTCCGCATGATACGGCAGCGTTTTCCCGATGCCAGAATCAGCCTGCTTGTGGACAAAAGAATTGCCCCGCTGGTTTCAGAATGTCCGTATCTGGATGAAATTATTCCCGTAGACCGGAAAAAAGTGCCGCACTTTCTTTTTCTTTTGAAACTTGCCAAGCGTTTGCGCCGCGAGGCCTATGATATTTCCGTGGATTTACAGAATTCTAAATGGACTCATCTGGCCGCGTTCCTGGCGGGAATTCCTCAGCGTTTCGGATTTGCCCGGGGCGGGTTTGGTTATCTTCTCAATCGCCCCGACAGGAATTTTGGCAACGAGGATGAACCGGTGCGCCATCAATTTAGAATTTTGAGCAAACTTGGAGTCAAAGAATTCAATGATGAAATGGAATTATGGCCCGATTCAGAATCGCAGCTTCGTATGGGACAAATTTTTGATCAAGCCGACCCCGCCCGCGCTTTCAAATGGGTAGGACTTGTGTTGGGATCAAGTCCGCAATGGCAGACCAAGCGCTGGCCCATGGAGCATTTCAGCGCGCTGGCGGACCTTCTCATTAAGAAATTAAACTGCCGTATTGTTTTGCTTGGCTCCAAAGAAGATCAGGAGCTCGTAAAATATTTTCAAACTAAATTTCCTGAACGCGTGATTGACTTGGTGGGAAAAACATCCCTCGGTGAATTGGCCGCTGTCATGCCGCAGCTTGATGTTTTAGTGACGGGGGATACCTCACCTTTGCATGTGGCGGGTGCCATGAAAACAAAAATCGTCGCAATTTTTGGCCCCACGGACCCTAGGCGCCATATGCCGCCCGGCAGCGGATCGATTGTTTTGAACCGGCATTTACCTTGCCAGCCTTGTTATGACGGGACATGTCATAATCAAGAAAACCTGGCTTGTTTGAAAAGAATTTCTGTGACCGAAGTATTCGAAGCCGTGGAAAGACAATTTGCTCTCAGAACACCGGCCAGCGTTTCATCCTAATCATCCCATGAAAATTCTCATTGTCACTAAAAATTGGCTTGGCGATATTCTCTTTGAGCTGCCTGCCATTGAGGCCATTAAACAAAATTTCCCGCAGGCAGAAATTGTCTGCATGACGGCCGCGCGCTGCCGTACCATTCTCAGAAATCATCCGGCCGTAGACCGCGTTCTTGTTTTTGATGAGAAAGCTGAGCATCGAAATTGGTTTTCGCGTATTCGTTTCCTTATGGAACTTCGCAAAGAAAAATGGGACCGCGCCTATTTTTTCCATCGTTCCAAGACCCGCGCCTTTCTTTTGTGGCTTGCAGGGATTCAAGAAAGAATCGGATATTCCACCAAAGGCCGCCAATGGTTTTTGACTCAGGCGATTCCTGAGCCGGCTCAGCTTCTTCATCATGTCGATTATTTTATGGAGCTTTTGAAAAAAACCGGTCACCATGTTTCAGAAAATGCCTCCTATCATTTTTATTTTTCTGAAAAAGACCAGCAAAACGCTCAGGCCATGCTCGAAAGCCGCAGTCTCGGCCAGTTCGCCGTTTTTCATTTGGGCGCCAACTGGGAACCTAAGCGATGGCCAGCCGTTCATTTTGCGAAATTAGCGGATCTTATTTTTGAAAAGTGGGGCCTCGATATTGTGGTGACGGGCGCGCCGGAAGATCAAAAACTTGTGGATGAAATGATGAAAGATGTGAAGAAAGCACGTGTGACGTCCCTGGTCGGCAAAACCAGTTTGAGTGAACTCGGCGGTATTTATGAAAAGGCCCGATTTATGGTGTCCGGAGATTCCGGGCCCATGCATATTGCGGCTGGCGTCGGCCTGCCGGTTTTAACTTTTTTTGGCCCTACCAATCCGGCTTTGACCGGTCCGCGCGGTGCGGGAGAGACCGTGGTTTTAACTTATGTGCCGGAAGGTTATCAAAGTCCCTGGTATGGAAAAGAATTTCCGGCAACCGGCTGGCTTTCTCATATTAAACCGGAGGAAGTTTTTCGGGCCATTGAAGAAAAAGGCTGGGCCATTGAGAAAAACAAAATCGCTTCGCGCGCTACAAGTACGAAAGCCGACGAAATAATTCCAAAGCAAATTCTGGTCATCACGCTGAGTAATTTAGGCGATGTGATTTTGACCACGCCGGTCATTACCGCGCTTCATGAAAAATTTCCCGAAGCCAAAATCACGGTGGTGGTCGGTCCGCGCGCCAAAGCCATTTTGGAGCGCAGCCCCTGGATTCACCGGCTGGTGGTTTATGATAAAACCGCCAAATGGCTCGATAAATTGAAATTTTTGCGCGAACTTTGGCGGGACTCTTATGATTATGTGGTGGATTTGAGGCACAGCGCTATTCCTTATCTTATCCGTGCCAAAAAAAGAAGCCCGATTTTACGTTTTCACATTGCTGGAACATTGCGCGAAAAACATTTAGAAGTTCTTCGCTTTATGGGGCTTGCTCCCAGTCCGTCTGCCGGTTTTACTTTTTACCTCCATGAAGATGAAATCAATGCCCTTGAAAAATTAAAGGCACGCGGCATTTTTTCAATTGAAAATTGCATTCTCATCGCACCGGCCGCGGCGAGTGAACTTAAAACTTGGCGGCTCGCTGGATTTGAAAAAGTGATTGAGGGTTTGATTCGGGAACGTTCCGAAAACATTATTTTGATCGGCGGAAAACGCGAAAAAGAAATTGCCGAACCCCTGGTGAAAGTCAATCCCGCGCGCGTTCACAATATGGCGGGGGAAACCAGCTTTGCCGAAATGGCCGCTCTTTTGTCGCGATGCGCCATGGTTTTGACCAATGACAGTTCCGTGATGCATGTGGCCCATGAAATCGACCGGCCGGTGGTGGCGATTTTTGGCCCCACCAATCCCGTGAAGGCCGGGCGCGTAGGGCCTCATTGGAAAATTGTCCGGGAAGAAATTTTCTGCTCGCCTTGCGATCAGCCGCGCTGCCGTTTCGAGCGCCAAGCCTGCATGGAAGATCTTGCTCCGGAAAAAGTCCTGAACGCCTGCCTCGAGCTTCTTCAAAAAAAAGATGAAACTCTCAGCCATTCCCGCTAAGCAAATCAGGCGCATCCTTGTGACCCGCGCCGACCGTATCGGAGATTTGATTCTCTCAACTCCGGTTTTTTCCGAGCTCCGCAAAGCATTTCCCCAAGCGTGGATCGCAGGCCTTACCTTTGTGGAAAATAAAGATATTCTTCTGGGAAATCCTTATTTGAATGAAGTGATTCTTTACGATAAAAAAGGTTCCGAGCGCGGGGTGTGGGGAAATATTCGCTTTGCAAAAAAACTTGCCGATAAAAAATTCGATCTTGTGGTTCATCTTCATGCCACCAACCGCATGCATTGGGTGAGCTGGCTGGCTGGTATTCCGGTCCGTATCGGATGGGACCGTAAAAGCGGCGGGCTTTTGACTCATGCCTATGCCGATTTCAAAAAGGAAGGCAAAAAACACGAAGCGGAATATAATTTTGAATTGCTGAAACCGCTCGGAGTTTCCTGCCCGGAAAAACTGGAAACATTTTTCCCTCTCCAGGAAAAATCCCGGCTTTCTCTGGGAACATTTTTAAAACAGCATCAAATTCCGTGCGACAAACCCTGGGTGGTAATGAATCCTGCCGCAAGCTGTCCTTCCAAAATTTGGCCGTCGGGACGTTTTGGGGAATTGGCAGAAAAAATTGCCGGGCAATTCGATGTTTATTTTCTTCTGATCGGAACAAAATCGGACCGGCCGCTGATGCAAAAAATAAAAGAGGCGGCCCCAAGAATTTCTTTTTATGATTTGAGCGGAAAACTTTCGCTCGGCATGCTGGGAGTGCTTTTGAAAGATTCTGTGCTTTTAATTTCCAATGATTCCGGGCCCGTGCATATTGCCTCGGCCGTGGGAACACCGGTCATTTCGATTTTTGGGCGTAAACAGCCCGGTCTTTCGCCCACGCGCTGGCGCCCGCTGGGTGAGCGCTCCCGCGTTGTGTGGAAAGATGCCGGATGCATTGAATGCCTGGCCCACAACTGCCAAATTCATTTTTTGTGCTTGGATATGATTTCTTCAAACGATGTTTTTAAGGAAGCCGCGGCCATTTTATGAAACCGCTCCGCCGTGTTTTGGTGGTCCAGCCTTACGGAATCGGCGATCTTCTTTTCGTAACGCCGGTTCTGCGCGCACTCAGGCTTTGTCCTTCTGTAGAAAAAGTGGATCTTTTGCTCGGTTCACGCACCGATGTCGTGGTTTCGCAAAATCCGCATGTGGATGAAATTTTTTCCGTGGATAAAGATCTTTTTCACCGGCAGGGGAAGATGCAAACTTTCCGCGATGTTTTAGCGCTCGGCAAAAAACTTCGTGCCAATCATTATGATTTACTGCTCGATTACTCCCTGCGGGGCGAATACGCTTTCTTCGGACAATTTTCCCTCGGAATTCCCAAGCGCGTCGGTTTTAATTATAAACGGCGCGGCTTTTTCCAGACCCAACGTCTTTCTATTCCCAAGGGGTTTTCCGGCCGCCATGTGGCAGATTATTTTTGCGATTTGGCCGAGCTTGCCGGAATTCCTGTTGAAGACCGGTTCCTCGAATTTTATCCGGACAGAAAAAATATCAAACATATTCAGATTCCTTTTGAAAAATATATGGTGATGAGCCCCGGCGGCGGCGAGTCTTGGGGCAAGGACGCTCATTTTAAGCGCTGGCCCCCTCGTTTTTTTGCCGAATTGGGAAATGGGCTGATTGCGAAAAATTTTGCGCAAGGAATCGTCCTTTTAGGCAGTCCTTCGGAAAAAGAATTATCGCAAGAACTGCGGCGCAATCTTCACGTGCCGTGCCTTGATTTAACAGGGGAAATTAGCCTTAGCGACGGCGCGGCCTTAATCGAAAGAGCAGAACTTTTTGCCGGAAACGACGGCGGGCTGATGCATTTGGCCCATGCCCTTCAAACTCCTTTAATTGCTTTTTACGGTCCTGTGGATCCTGCGGTTTACGGCCCGTACCCCGCATCCGAAAAAGCGCTTGTGATCGTCAAAGAAAATCTGGATTGCCGCCCTTGCTATCAAAAGTTCCGTTACAATTCCGCTTGCGTCGGCAGGGAATGTCTGCAGGATTTAACGCCCGCCGAAGTATTTCAATTCCTCGAAAGAAAACATTTTATTGAGCAGATCCTATACCCAGCCGCGGACATCAAGGGCGGCAGCTTGAGAACCCTATGAAAAAAATCGGAAAATTTTTCGTCATCATTTTACTTATTTTACCCATTCTCTTCGCTGCGGCATTTGTTTATCTTCCTCCTCCCGGGGTTGTTCCGGTTTTGATGTATCACTTTGTGGGAAGCAAAGAAAATGCGCGTGCCGAAGGTAATTATGTCAGCCGCGAAAGTTTGGACGCTCAAATGAAATTCCTGAAACTTTTTGGTTATCATGTGATTACCATGGATGAATTTTACGAAATGAAAATTGGAAAAAGAAAACCCCGCAGCAAAGAAATTCTAATTACTTTCGATGACGGTAATTATACTTTCGCCAAAGATGCCCTGCCCATTCTCGAACGGTATCAATATCCGGTGACGCTCTTCGTGGTCAGTGAAAGCGTGCAGCGAAAGGTTTATGGAAGCATGCCGCTTGATTTGGTGAAAAAACTGATGCAGTTAAAATGGATCAATATTCAAAGTCATAGCAAAACCCATCCTTTGCTCACACGCATGAATGAAGATCAAATCCGTGAAGAAGTGGCGGGTTCCAAAAAAGAATTTGAAGAATTGCTCAACATTCCCATTCACTATTTCGCTTATCCCAGCGGGGATATGGATGAGCGCGTGAGGCGAATCACACAAGAATCCGGTTATCGCCTGGCTTTCACCACCGCTTACAAAAAGCTGAAAGGACAGCGGGAAACTCTTTATTCACTCTGCCGCATCAAAATCGACAGGACTTGCGATAACCTCTTTATTTTTTGGGTCCAGATATCCGGCATTTATCAGCTCTACAAGCAGGGCTGGGAGCTTAACAAAGGCCGCCTGGGTCTGGTTTCCGCCTAACCCTCAAAACCCACTTCCGTTTACGTAACACCTTATAAATAAAAGAGTTAAGCTATTTTTCACTGATTGACACCCTAGGCGAATGGTGTTACTATATACAAGTTTTTTTACATCTCCGGATTTACTCTAACCGGCTTAAAATAAAATGGTTATAAATTATGCCTGAGGTAATGACTGTTCGTTTGAGGAAATCGGAAAAAGAAAAATTCCTCTCCCTGATCCCGCAGTTTAAAAAAGTTCATATTCTGGTGATCGGGGATTTTATTTTGGACCAATTTGTGTGGGGCAATGTCCGCCGCATTTCGCCGGAGGCTCCTGTCCCGGTCGTCAATGTGCAGCGGGAATCTTATATGCCGGGCGGCTGTTTAAATGTGGCCCATAATATTCGCACGCTCGGCGGGACGGTTTATCCTTGCGGCGTGGTCGGCCGCGATTTGGAAGGAAGGCTTCTTTTAAAAACCATGCGCCGGGACGGGATTGATACCGGCGGCATTATTTATGATAAGACCCGGCCGACCTCCGTCAAAACGCGCGTGATTGCGCATTCTCAGCAGGTTGTGCGGTTTGACCGTGAAAAAGATGAAAATATTTCCCCGGCGGACGTAAAAAAAATACTTCATTTTGTACAAAGCAAAATTCAATCCGCCGACGTCGTCATTTTGGAAGATTATGGGAAAGGCGTGATTCAGGAAATGCTTTTAAAGGCCGTGCTGAGCCTTGCGAAAAAATATAAAAAACCGATTTTGGTGGACCCGAAAGAAAAGAATTTCCCTTATTATGTCGGTGTGACGGCCATTACGCCCAATCGGGCTGAGGCCTGCGCGGCACTGCGCAACGGGCGCGATTGGCATGGTGAAGATTCCGTTGAGGAAATCGGCCGCGGGCTTTTGAAACAATATAAGACGGAAGCGGTTCTGATGACTTTAGGAGAAGACGGCATGGCCCTTTTCGAAAAAAACAGTTCGACAATCAAAATTCCCACGGTCGCGCGCGAAGTTTTTGATGTGTCCGGCGCAGGGGACACAGTGATTTCTGTTTTTGCGCTGGCGATTGCGGCCGGTGCGAAAATGCGCGAAGCGGCCATTCTTTCCAATTTTGCAGCGGGCATTGTGGTAGGAAAACTCGGCACGGCAACGGTAAGTCCGGAAGAATTAAAAGAAGCGGTTTTAGCGGCATCATGAAAATCATCGGTGTTATTCCCGCAAGGCTTGGTTCCACCCGGCTTCATGAAAAAGTCCTTAAACTCATTCACGGCCGTCCTATGATTCAGCATGTGTGGGAAAGGGTCCGGCAGGCCGGAGAACTGGCGGAAGTGATAGTGGCTTGTGATGATGCGCGTGTCGAAACCTGTGTTTTGGGATTTGGCGGCAAAGCCGCTTTGACCAGTAAAGAACATCCCAACGGCAGTTCTCGCGTGGCGGAAATCGCCTCCCGTTTTGAGGCCGACATTTTTATTAATATTCAAGGGGACGAACCGATGATCCATCCTTCCGGAATCGATGAACTCGCGCGCGCCATGCGCCAAGATAGTTCTGTCCAAGTGGCCACGCTGGCGGTCCCGCGCACGGACCGGGAAGATTATGAAAATCCTAACGTCGTCAAAGTGGTGAGAAATCAAAATGGTGACGCACTTTATTTTTCGCGTTCGCCTTTGCCTTATTACCGGGATTCTGCTGCAGGGCCGGTTTCTTATTTAAAACATCTCGGGATTTATGGCTATCGCCGGAATTTTCTTCTGCAATTTGTGGGATGGAAAACCAGTTCGCTCGAAGCCGCAGAAAAATTAGAGCAATTGAGAATTTTGGAAAAAGGTTTTCCAATTCGTGTTTTAGAAACGCCTTATGATTCTTTCAGTGTGGACACAGCCGAAGATCTTCAGAGCGTTGAACAAAAAATGAAAAATCTGCGCGAAAAGAAAGTCACGGGAGTTATTTAATGCCGAAATATATTTTTATCACAGGCGGTGTGGTTTCAAGTCTCGGCAAGGGAATTGCCTCCGCTTCGATCGGGAAAATTCTTGAAGCCAAAGGCCTTAAAGTCACCATCCAAAAACTGGACCCCTATATCAATGTTGATCCCGGCACGATGAATCCTTATCAGCACGGTGAAGTTTACGTGACCGAAGACGGCGCCGAAACGGACCTCGACCTTGGCCATTATGAGCGCTTCACCAGCATCACGGTGGGCAAAAGCAATAATGTGACAACCGGCCAAATTTATTATGAAATTTTGAACAAAGAGCGCAAAGGGGAATTCCTTGGCGCAACCGTCCAGGTCGTGCCTCACATAACGGATGCCATCAAACACCGCATTCGCGATGTCTCCAAGGGTAAACGAATTGATGTCGTGATCACCGAAATCGGCGGCACGGTCGGCGATATCGAATCCCTGCCCTTCCTTGAAGCTGTCCGCCAGTTCCGCCATGAAGTCGGCCGTGAAAATTCCCTGTTTGTCCATTTGACCCTTGTGCCTTATATCCGTGCCGCGGGCGAATTAAAAACCAAACCCACACAGCATAGCGTAGGCACTTTGCGTGAGATCGGTATTCAGCCCGACGTTCTTGTCTGCCGCACCGAAAAGAAAATTTCCAAGTCCCTTAAAGACAAAATTGCCCTTTTCTGCAACGTGGATTCTGCGGCTGTGATCGAAGCGCGCGATGTGCGTTCGATTTATGAAGTGCCGCTGATGTTTAAAGACCAAGGCCTGGATGAAGTGATTTGCCGTTATCTTAAAATCGAATACAAAGCCGGCAGTCTCCATGACTGGAAAAAAGAAGTGGTGGAAAAAGCGCTTCATCCCAAACACACCGTCAAAATCGCGGTGGTGGGGAAATATACCGACCTTCAGGACGCCTACAAATCCATTTATGAAGCGCTCAAGCACGGCGGTATTGCCAATGATACCGAAGTAGTGATCAAACGGCTTAATTCCGAAAAAATTCTCAAGAGCACTTGTGCCCAGCAGCTTAAAGGTGTTTCCGGTGTGCTGATTCCCGGCGGGTTCGGCATGCGCGGAGTCGAAGGAAAACTCACGGCCATTCAATATGCGCGCGAAAATAAAATTCCTTTTTTCGGAATTTGTCTCGGCATGCAATGCGCCACCATCGAATTTGCCCGCAATGTTCTCGGATGGAAAGGCGCAAACTCCACGGAATTTAATAAAAAGACGGCTTATCCGGTGATCAGCCTGCTCGAAGAGCAGGAAAAAGTGGAAAATATGGGCGGCACCATGCGCCTTGGCGCGCTGCCTTGTCATCTTAAAAAAGATACTCAGGCCCAAAAAGCATACAAAAGTGATGAGGTAACAGAACGCCACCGCCACCGCTATGAATTCAATAATCAATACCGGGAAGATTTTCAAAAACAGGGATTTCGCATTTCAGGGGTTTCTCCCGGCGGAAAGTTGGTTGAAATCATCGAATTGGAAGAACACCCCTGGTTTGTCGCGAGCCAATTTCATCCGGAATTTAAATCCAAGCCGGACAAGGCCCATCCGCTTTTTCGTGAATTTGTAAAACATTCTCTGGCTTTCCATCAAAATGGCAATCACACGGACGAAGGTTCTTCTTCCAAAGAAGAGTCCTCACGTTCGGATGAGCCTGCCGAAGCCGGCGTGGGAAAGGATTAATTCCATGTCCGTCAAAACTGTTTCTCTCGATTCTATTGTTTTCGGCGACCCTAAAAATTTTGTGCTGATCGGCGGTCCTTGTGTGATCGAAAGCGAAGAAAGCGCGCTTCGCCATGCGGAAAAAATTTCTCAAACCGCCCGCGATTTGAAAGTGCCTTATGTTTTCAAAGCAAGCTATGACAAGGCCAACCGGTCTTCCGGGAAGTCCTTCCGCGGCCCCGGTATTGAAAAAGGCCTTAAAATTTTGGCCAAGGTCAAAAAAGAATTCTCTCTTCCGATTTTAAGCGACGTTCATTCGGAAGAACAAATCGCGCCGGCTGCTGAAGTGCTCGACATTCTTCAAATCCCCGCGTTTTTGTGCCGGCAAACCGATTTGCTTTTTGCGGCGGGCAAGACAGGCCGCATCGTCAATGTCAAAAAAGGCCAATTTCTTTCACCGTGGGACGCCAAAAACATTGTTCAAAAATTGGTCGAAGCCGGCTGCCATAAAATTTTACTCACCGAGCGCGGGGCTTCTTTTGGGTATCAGAATTTGGTCAGCGATTTTCGCTCCATTCCGATTATGCGCAGTTTTGGTTATCCTGTGGTCTACGATGCCACGCATTCGGTCCAGCTTCCGGGAGGAAAAGGCGACGCCTCGGGCGGAATGGCGGAGTTTATTCCTACGCTTGCTAAATGTTCCATTGTGGCGGGAGCGGACGCGGTGTTTATGGAAATTCATGAAAATCCGGCCGAGGCTCTTTCGGACGGACCCAATGCCCTGCATTTGGCGAAATTAAAACCGCTGCTTGAAATCTTGATTGCCTTGAAGAAAACAGTTTCGGCCGAGGAAGAAATTTTTGTATGAAATCCAATATTCTGAAAACGGCCCGTCAAATTTTGGAAATCGAAGCCTCTTCCATTCTCAGGCTTTCCCGCAATCTCGACCGGTCTTTTGAAAAGGCCATTGAGCTGATGGCCGGCTGCCGCGGCCGGATTATTTTAAGTGGTATGGGAAAACCCGGATTTATTGCGCGCAAAATTGCCGCGACCTTAGCTTCAACCGGTTCCCCGAGTTTATTTCTTCATCCCGCCGAAGCCATTCACGGAGATTTGGGAATGGTGACTGAAGACGACGTCATGATCGCTATTTCAAATAGCGGCGAAACGGATGAAATTGTAAAAATGCTTTCAACCGTCAAGAAAATCGGCATTCCTCTTATTGCCCTGACAAGTAATTCGGAATCCTCGCTCGCCCGGTACTCCGACGTTGTTCTCAATCTCGGCGTGGACCGCGAAGCCTGCCCCTTGAATTTGGCCCCATCAGCTTCCACCACGGCCGCGCTTGCCATGGGGGACGCGCTGGCGCTTTGTCTTTTAAAGAAAAAGGGATTTCAAACCGAAGATTTCGCCATGCTTCATCCGGGCGGAAGCCTCGGAAAAAAACTTTTGAAAGTAAAAGATTTAATGCGCTCCGGTAAGTTTAATCCTACCGTCCTTCCCGAAACCACGGTGCGTAAAGCGCTTTTGACCATTACCTCGGCACGTGCCGGCAGTTGTTCAGTGGTCGATAAAAAAGGAAAATTGCTCGGAATTTTTACCGACGGGGATTTGAGAAGGCATCTTCGAGAAAACGGAGAAATGATTTTGAAAGAACCGGTCAAAAAGCTGGCGACCTTAAAACCGCTTCATATTCAAGAGGAACGGCTGGCCGCGGAAGCGCTTCACTTGCTCAAAACCAAAAAAATCGACGAATTGCCGGTCGTGGATAAAAAAGGCCGTGCTGTCGGGCTTTTGGATGTTCAGGACCTTTTGAAAGCGGGATTTGTTTAATGGCCAAGAAAAAACCTTATCGGTTTGTGCTTTATCTTTTTGCCCGTTTGCTGGCCTGGATGGTTTATGTTTTGCCCCGGCCCATCGCGCTTGTCTGCGCGCGCGGCATGGGAGCCCTCGCTTATCGCATTATTTGGCGGCACCGGCTGAAGGCGGTTGAAAATTTAAAATGTGCCTACGGCAGTGAAAAGTCCAAAGCTGAAATACGGCAAATCGCCAAAAAAGTTTTTGAAAATATGACTGAGACCGCGGTTGAAATTCTTCAAATGTCTAAATTTGATTTAAATAAAATCCGCCAAATCGTCGACATTGGCGATGCCTTCGAAGTTTATCAAAAACTTTTAGCCGAAGGCAAAGGTCTGATTTCGATCACTGCCCATATCGGCAATTGGGAACTTTTGGCCGGTATTTTCGGACTGGCCGGATTTTCCGGCGGCGTTTTGGCCCGGCGTATTTATTACGCGCCGTACAATGAATGGATTGTCAATTTGCGTCTTGCGATGAAAGTGCCGACGATTTACCGGGATGAATCCGCCAGGAAAATTTTTGAACTTTTAGGCCGCAATCAAGTGGTCGGACTGCTGCCGGACCAGGACATTGAAGGTTTGAGAGGGGAATTCGTTCCTTTTTTTGGAAGGCCGGCTTATACGCCCATAGCCCCGGTGAAAATCGCCTTGGCAACCGGCGCGCCGATTGTCCCGAATTTTTTAATCCGCCAGCCCGGCGGCAAGTATAAAATAGTCATGGGAAAAGTTATCCGGCCGATGGTTCATACCACCCGGGAAGAGGCCGTTACTCAATATACGGCGGAATGGATGAAAGCCATTGAAGACATCATACGGGCTTATCCGGACCAGTGGGCTTGGATGCACAACCGGTGGAAAACCCAGCCGGTTGAAAGTTTGTCCGAATCTTTGGAAATGCGAAAGGCAGCTTCCTGATGATTAAAAAAGTTGTCATAGCCTCCATCAGTTTTGTCCTTTTATATATCGGGTTTATCCAGCTGCAGGTGCATTGGGTGTCCCGCGATAAAAGTATGCAAAAAAAATCGGAAGGTGGATCTGACGTCACCAATAAAGTCTATGCTTTTTCTTTCGCTAAATACACTTCTTCGGGCAAAAAAGAAATCGAAATCGAAGGAGATTCCGCCGACATTCTCACTCAAACCGTGGATTTGATGAATGTGGTGGCTAAGGCTTATGCGGAAGAAGTCCCCGTCACCATCACGGCCGACCGGGGGAATTACGATAAGGCGGCCAATAAGGTCCATCTTCGAAAAAACGTGGTCGCCACCACGGAAAATGGAACACGCCTTTTGACCGAAGAGCTCGATATTCATCCGGAAAAACACACCATGGAAACCAAAGTCATGGCGGAAGTCAAAAAAGACAATATCAATGTGAAGGGCCTCGGCGCGCAGGGCGATTCACAGCTCAAAAAAGTGCAGTTCAAAAAGAAAGTCACGGTCATGGTGCAGGACCCCGATGTGAAAGACCAGGGGCCGACCATTATTACTTGTGACGGGCCGCTGATTGTGGATTATGAAAAAAACATCGCCCATTTTAAAGACAATGTGACGGCCGAGGATGCCCGCGGCAAACTGACCGCGGATGTGATGGATGTTTATTATAATAAAGTGAGCCGGCGGGTTTCTAAAATCGTGGCCATCGGCAATGTGGTGATTGAAAGTCCGGACGGAAATAAAACTTATAGTGATAATGTCATTTACCTTGCCGATGAAGGACGGGTCATTCTTGGCGGAGATGCTGAAGCTTTATACGTCGAAGGTTCCGACGTGAAGGCGAATGAAAATCAAGCATTTCCCATTTCCTGAAATCTTCCTATGTATCTTCTTGAAACCAAACAATTGAGAAAAAGTTACAAAGGCCGTACGGTCGTGGACGGTGTCAGCATCAACATTTCCCGCGGCGAAATCGTGGGACTTCTCGGCCCTAACGGCGCCGGCAAGACAACGACTTTTTATACGATTGTCGGCGTCATTAAACCAGATGCAGGACATATTTATTTTCGCGGCGAAGAGATTACTTCGCTTCCCATGTATCAGCGCGCGCGGCTTGGCATCGGTTATCTTTCGCAGGAGCCGTCGATTTTCAGAAAATTGACTGTGGAAGAAAACATCATGGCCATTTTGGAAACCCTGGACATTCCCCAGACAGAGCGGGACCGGCGCCTGAAGCGGCTTTTAGAAGAATTGGACATTGCTTATCTGGCCAAGAACAAGGCTTATACTTTATCCGGAGGAGAAAGACGGCGGCTTGAAATTACCCGGGCGCTTGTGACCAATCCTTCCTTGATCCTTCTGGACGAACCTTTCAGCGGCGTTGATCCGATTGCGGTTTTTGAAGTTCAAAAAATTCTTCAGAAATTAAAAACGCAGGGACTCAGCATTCTTCTCACCGATCACAGTGTGCGGGAAACCTTGTCCATTACGGACCGTTCCTACCTTCTCTATGAAGGCAGGGTTGAGGTGTCCGGCACCTCGCAATTCCTTGCCTCCGACCCCAAGGCGCGCGAAATCTATCTCGGAGAAAAATTCAGCCTGGCATAATTATGGACATTCGATTTCTAGGAAAAAACATCACCGTCACCGAAGGCATGCGCGATCATTTGCGCGATAAGCTCGCGAAGCTCGAAAAGTATTCGCCTAAATTGATCGAGTCTCACGTGGTGCTTAAAAAAGAAAAATATTTTTATGACGCCCAAGTGACGCTTCTTGCCAAGCATTTCCAGGCTTACGGAGAAGGCAAACGCAAAGAAAACGTTTATGCGGCTATCGATGAGGCCTGCGGACGGGTTGAAAAGCAGCTCAAAAAATTCCACGAGAAAATCAAAGACCATCATAAAGAGCATGGAGAAAAAGCCCTGCCGCTTAAGATTAAGACCGCGCAAAAAATTTTAAAAGAAACGGAAATGCCGGCTTCCCGGCCGAAAATCATACGTTCGAAATCATTTGCTCCCAAGCCGATGTCGGTGGACGAGGCGAGCCTTCAATTGGAAATTTCGGGAGAACCTTTTCTTGTTTTTTTAAACGCAACCAGCCGGAAAGTGAACGTTTTATTTCGCCGTGAAGATGGAAATCACGGCCTTGTGGAACCGGAATTTTAGGGGTATTTCATCGAATCTAGTCTCAGGAGGCTAAATTAAAAATGAAAATTACGGAATTTTTGGACAAGCGCGGAATTAAACTGGAGATGGAATCAACCGAGAAAGAAGACGCTCTCAAAGAACTGGTCGATGTGCTGGCCGGTGTTGCGGACATCGGAGACCGGAAAGGGATTGTCCGGGCGCTGATCGAGCGTGAGAATCTTGGTTCCACAGGGATTGGGCAGGGTATCGCCATTCCTCATGGGAAAACCGACCGGGTCGGAGGACTGATTGCAGTCCTGGGGATCAGTCATAAGGGCGTTAATTTTGAAGCCCTGGACGGCGAACCGGTTTATATTTTCTTTCTTTTGGTGGCCCCGAAAGACACCTCCGGGCCTCATTTGAAAGCACTCGCACAAATTTCCCGTATTCTTCGCGATTCCTATTTTTGCGAACTTTTGAGGCGCTGCAAAACGCCTACCGAAGTTTTCGATTTGATCAAGAGAGAAGAGGATAAGAAGCATTAATGCAATTTTTTAAATGGCTATATCCTGGAATCGGAATCAAACGCTGGATCGGCGTGTGCATTATGGGCCTGGGCCTGATTGTGGTGGTGGCCTTGGCGGCGGTCAAAACGATTTCGAAATCCAGTATTTTGCTGGCTTCTTTTGCCACAGCGACTTTAATCTTCGGCATTTTTCTCGTTTATATGGCCATTAAAAACATGGTCCGTATTTTTGTCCGGGCCCTGATGCCTACCCATCCTGATGGTAAGCTTGTGGACATTGTTTATCAAAGACGCCAGACCGAGTCCCTTTCGCGCGGGCCTCGCGTGGTGGCGATCGGCGGCGGCACCGGCTTAAGCACGCTTTTATCCGGCATTAAACTTTTTACCAGCAATATTACCGCGATTGTGACCGTGACAGACACGGGGGGAAGTTCCGGAAGGCTTCGGGACGAAATGGACATTCTGCCGCCCGGCGATATTCGCAACTGCCTTGTGGCCTTGGCCGATGCCGGGCCTTTGATTCGCGATCTTTTTCAATACCGTTTTGATATGGGCAATGGCTTGAAGGGCCATAGTTTTGGCAATCTTTTCATCACCGCGCTTTCTAAAGTCACCGGAGATTTTGAAAAGGCCGTGGCCGAATCCAGCAAAGTGTTGGCCATTCGCGGCCGTGTGATTCCTTCCACCCTGGAAAAAATAAGTTTGGTGGGGGAATTTATGGACGGCACCACGCTCGAAGGCGAAACCAACATTACGGAAGCGCAAAAACCTTTACGCAATATCCGGTTAAATCCGGACGATTGCAGTGCCTGCCCGGAAGCGCTCGATGCCATCGAAAATGCCGAGTTTATTATTTTGGGTCCGGGAAGTTTATACACCAGCATTCTTCCGAATCTTTTGATTCAGGACATACTCTCCGCCATTTTGAAATCCGATGCTTACAAAGTTTATGTCCTGAACGTGATGACTCAGCCGGGCGAAACCGATGAGTTCAGCGCCTGGGACCATCTGCGGGTTTTGATTGATCACACCGACCCGCGCATTGTGGACGCTTGTTTTGTGAATGTCAGCCCTATTCCTTCTGCCATGGTGGCCAAATATGGTGAAAAGGGCGCCGTGCCGGTAAAGCTGGATTTGGAAATGATCCGGGAAAAAGGATACAGCGTGATCGAAGGGGACATTCTTAAAATTGACGGACAGGTCCGCCATGATCCCGAAGAACTCGCGCGGCTTGTTTTCGAGCATTATTTTAAAATTGCGAAGATGGAGAGGGTTTAATCCCGCCGATGAAGAAAGAAAAAGATTTCGAAAAAAGAATTGTGATTAAAAGCAAGCTGGGCCTTCATGCCCGGCCGGCCGCTCTTTTTGTCCAAACCGCCAACCGTTTTAATTGTGAAGTGACGGTCATCAAGGGGCGCCAAAAAGTGAATGGCAAATCCATCATGGGCATTATGACCTTGGCTGCGGGGAAGGGGTCCGCCATTACGGTCATTACGACAGGCAGTGATGCCAAGCAAGCGCTTGACGAAATCGTAAAACTTTTCGATGACAATTTTGGCGAGGACAATCTTCCCCATGAAAAAACTTAAAGGCATTCCGGTCTCTCCCGGCATTGCAAAAGGCAAGGCCATTGTCCTTCACGGCGAAGATACTTTTTCACCGCCCCTGCAGGTTGTTACCGACTCCGATATCCCCAGAGAAATTGCCCGCTTTGAAGATGCGCTGACGCGCACACGCGCTGAAATTCTCGGCATCCGTAAAAAAATCTCCGCCCAGATCGGCCGCGAGCATTCGGACATTTTCAACGCCCATCTTTTGATTTTGGAAGACCGCACCCTGATCGAAGACGTCATTGCGGCGATCAAAGAGAAAAAAAGCACGGCCGAATACGCTTTTTCCATTGTGGTTCAAAGTTATTTCAAGGCCTTTTCCCAAATCGATGACGAATATTTGAGGGAAAGAGTTTCAGACATCAAGGACATCGGGCGCCGGCTTCTCAAAAATCTCTACGGCGAACAAAAAACCGACCTCGAAAATCTCGAACAAAATGTCATTGTCATTGCCCACGATCTTTCTCCTTCCGACACCGCGATGATGAATAAAGACAAGGTGCTCGCTTTTGTGACCGATATCGGGGGTCCCACCTCCCACACGGCCATTTTGGGCCGTTCGCTTGAAATTCCGGCCGTCGTTGGCATGGAAGGCGTGACGACCGAAGTCAAAACCGGAGATGAAGTCATTGTGGACGGTACACACGGCATTTTGATTGTGAATCCGGATGAGGCCACCATTGAGGAATACTTCCGCGAAGAAAAACGTTTTACCGACCTCACCACGGAGCTGGATAAACTCAAAGACCTTCCGGCTGAAACTAAAGACGGGCACCGCATTACGCTGGCGGCCAATATTGAATTCCATGATGAAATCCCTTCGGTTTTTTCTCACGGCGCGGAAGGCATCGGCCTTTATCGCACGGAATATTTTTATTTGAACCGCGTCGATTTGCCGACAGAAGAAGAGCAATATCAAGCCTATAAACAGGTGGCCGAAAAAATTGCGCCTCACTCTGTAATTGTCCGGACACTCGATTTGGGAGGGGACAAATTCGTTTCCTCACTTGAACTTCCCCACGAAATGAATCCCTTTCTCGGCTGGCGCGCCATTCGTTTTTGCCTGACGCGCGTGGACGTTTTCAAAATCCAGCTTCGCGCCATTTTGCGCGCAAGCAAACACGGCAATCTCAAAGTCATGTACCCGATGATTTCCAGTTTTCAGGAACTCAAGCGGGCCAATGAAATTCTTACTGAATGCCGCAAAGAGCTCGACAAAGAAAAAATTCCTTATGACCACAAAATGGAAATCGGCGCCATGATTGAAATTCCTTCCGCCGCGCTGACAAGCGACATTCTGGCCAAAGAAGTCAGCTTTTTTTCCATCGGGACCAATGATTTGATTCAATACGCGCTGGCCGTAGACCGGGTGAATGAAAAAATCGCTTATCTCTATGAGCCGACCCATCCGGCCATTCTCAAATTGATCAAGCTGGTGATTGATAATGCCCACGCAAAAAAACTTTGGGTGGGAAGCTGCGGCGAAATGTCGGGAGACGCGGCCATTGCGCTTTTGCTTCTCGGCCTCGGCATTGATGAAATCAGCACCAGCCCGGTGGTCATTCCCAAGGTCAAAAAAATTATCCGTTCTATCACGTATAAAGAAGCCCAGGAAATCGCCAAGCATGCGATGACGCTTACTTCCGGGCAGGAAATTATCGAATTTCTAAACGCTAAAGTCAGAGAAATCGCCAAAGAACTGATCGATTAAAAACCAGATTGCTTCGCCCTGCGGGCTCGCAATGACAAAACTCCTTCTTAAAGATTATTTACTCGGACTTCCGGACCAAATCCCAGCCGCCCTCCAAATTGGCAAAAAAGTTTCACTTCCCAAAAATTATAAGGATTTTTCCAGCATCTTTTTTTGCGGCATGGGTGGTTCTGCCATCAGCGGAAATATTCTGCGGGTAGTGGCGCAATCCAAGGTGAAGGTTCCCTGGGCCGTACACCGCTCCGGCGGAAAATTGCCTCATTGGGTCGGCAAAAACACATTGGCCGTTTTTTCCAGCTATTCCGGAAATACGCGCGAGGTGTTGGATTCCTTTCAGCAGGCGTTAAAACGCGGGGTGCGTTCCGTGGTGATTACTTCGGGCGGGGAATTGGAAAAGCAGGCCCGCAAAAAACGGGTGCCGCTGGTCAAAATCCCCGGCGGATTTGTGCCGCGATGCGCGATTGGTTATCTGACTTTTAGTTTATTCCCGGTTTTAAAAAAAATCGGCCTCAGCCTGGCCGGCGATTCGGAAATTCAGGAAGCCCGCAATCAAATTAAAAAAGTTTCCAAATCCCTGGCGAAAAATTTGGCGCGCCGAATCGGCTATCGCTACTGTCATTTTTATGCGATTTCAGGTTTGATGGAGGCTGTGGCCATACGCTGGCGCAGCCAGTTTGCGGAAAACGCCAAGGCCCTTTCTTCCCATCTGTGGATGCCGGAAATGTTTCATAATGAAATCGAAGGCTGGCAGTTTCCGCGCCAGCTGGTCAAACAGTCCGCGGCCCTGTTTTTCCGCGACCGGGACGATTCCCGTGAATATATAAGGAAGGCGGAATTTGCTGAAAGCTGTATACGCCGGCGCGGTGCCGTGGTGCTGCGGCTTTCTTCCAAAGGCCGTTCGCCGCTTGCGAGAATTTTTTCCCTGATCGCGCTGGGGGACTGGGTGAGCTATGAACTCGCCGGGCTTTATCAAGTCAACCCGATGCCTATTCCCATTCTTGATGCCATTAAAAAAATAAAAAGGCGGTGAAGGATCTCGCGAGATTCTTCGCTCGGCGGAGCAGTCCTTCAGGATCGCTCAGAATGACGAGGGAGTTTTTTTTTATGAAAGTAATTTTGTTGTGCGCCGGATATGCAACGCGCCTTTATCCTCTGACCAAAAATCAGCCCAAATCATTGCTTCCTTTAGCAGGCGGTCAGCCCATTTTGGAATGGATTCTTGATTGCCTAAAACCCATTTCGCAAATAGAAGAAGTTTATATTGTCACCAATCACCGTTTTGCTGGAAATTTCGAAACCTGGAAAAAAACCGCTAAATATCCTTGGCCCATCAAAGTGGTGGATGATAAAACCACCACCAATGAAAACCGCCTCGGAGCCATCGGCGATCTTTCTTATGTTTTAGAAACCCAGAAAATCGGTGCCTGCGATTTAATGGTGGTGGCAGGGGACAATTTGTTTGATTTTGACCTGATGGAGTTTTATCGCAAGGGGCAGGCCAACCGGCCGCACGCCGCCATTGCCGTCTATGATGTGAAAGACAAAACCCTGGCCAAACAATACGGTTTGGCCCGTTTAAATGACAAAAATCAGGTGCTGGAATTCCTGGAAAAGCCCGAAAATCCGCCTACGACGCTGGCCTCCTGCGGCATTTACTGGCTTCCGGCGGAAACCAGGGTTCTGCTTGACAGATTTCTTGCCCAAGGCAATAATGCCGACCAGCCTGGGCACTATATGAAGTGGTTGGCCCAGTCAGATAAGCTTTTTGCCATTTCTCTCCAGGGAAATTGGTTCGATATCGGAGATTTGACATCCTACGAGAAAGCCAAGGAGTTTTCCTCCCGCTTCCGTAAGCCCTCAATGAAGAAATGAAGAAAGGACAATAAAAAATCATGAAATCAAAAGCACGCCATCTTTTTACCTCCGAATCCGTCAGTGAAGGTCATCCTGATAAACTTTGTGATCAAATTTCCGACGCCATTCTCGACGCGTTTTTGGAAGAAGACCCCAATTCCCGCGTGGCCTGCGAATGCCTCGTTACCACCGGCACATTAATTGTCGCCGGAGAAATCACCAGCAATACTTATGTGGACATCCCTCAAGTCGCGCGCGGAGTCATTCGCGAAGTCGGCTATACCGATGCGGCTTTTGGATTTGATTATCGCACCTGCGGTGTTCTTACCGCCATTCAGCAGCAATCTCCCGATATTGCCATGGGCGTGGACAAAGGCGGCGCCGGCGACCAGGGAATGATGTTCGGCTATGCCACGGATGAAACTCCGGAGTTCATGCCGCTTCCGATTACGCTCGCGCATCATCTTACGCGCAAGCTGGCGGATGTGCGCAAAAAGGGCACGCTTCCTTATTTAAGGCCTGACGCCAAAAGCCAGGTCACCGTGGAATACGATAACGGCAGTCCGCTCCGGATTGAGGCGATTGTCGTGAGTTCCCAGCATGACGGCGATGTCACGCTCAAAACCATTGAGAGGGATTTGAAAAAGCATGTGATTTATAAAGTCCTTCCTTCTAAATTCATTGACGTGAACACCAAAATTTTCATCAACCCCACCGGCCGTTTTGAAGTCGGCGGGCCTCACGGCGATACCGGCCTGACGGGACGCAAAATTATCGTGGACACTTACGGCGGCATGGGCGCGCACGGCGGCGGCGCTTTCAGCGGAAAAGATCCTTCCAAAGTGGACCGTTCCGCTTCGTATTTTGCGCGCTATGCGGCCAAAAACATTGTGGCCAGTGGTGCGGCGAAACGCTGCGAAATCCAGGTCGCTTACGCCATCGGCGTGGCCGAGCCCGTTTCCGTGATGGTGAATACTTTCGGGACCGGCGTTCTTCCGGATGAACAAATCGAAGCCGCCGTGCGCAAGGTGTTTGATTTCACGCCGCTTGGAATTATCAAAAAACTCAATCTGCGCCGTCCGGTTTACCGCGCCACCGCCGCTTACGGGCATTTCGGCCGTAACGAAGAAGGCTTCACGTGGGAAAATCTCGACAGCGTTGCCAAACTTCAAAAAGAACTTAAACTTAAAGACACTTCAACCGCCAAAGCGAGCAGGAAGTCTTCCGATGAAATTCGATATCAAGAAAGCTGATTTAGCCGAACAGGGCACCAAACGCATTGTCTGGGCCGACCGGATGATGCCGGTCCTTACCAATATACGCCGCCGTTTTGAGCGGGAAAAACCTTTGAAGGGCCTGCGCGTTTCCGCCTGCCTTCACGTCACCACCGAAACCGCCAATCTCATGCGCACGCTGAAAGCCGGCGGAGCCGACATTGTGCTTTGCGCCTCGAACCCGTTGAGCACGCAGGACGACACCGCGGCATCGCTGGTGAAAGAATATGGAATTTCCACTTACGCCATCAAAGGCGAAGACAATAAAACGTATTACCGCCATATCCGCGCGGCGCTCGAGCATCATCCCAATGTCACGATGGATGACGGCGCGGACCTGGTCTCGGAACTTCACAGCAAAATGGCGCATTTATTGAATGGGATTGTCGGCGGCACGGAAGAAACCACCACCGGCGTGATTCGCCTGCGCAGTCTTCAGGACAAAGGCCTTTTGAAATATCCCATCATCGCGGTGAATGACGCCGACACCAAACATTTTTTCGATAATCGTTACGGCACCGGC
>JACPXL010000024.1 GCA_016196555.1 Candidatus Omnitrophota bacterium
CTCCCCGAGCTTGATCTCGAGGTGGAAGGCGACAAGGTCAGTTTTGATGAGTGTACAAAATGGCTCCCCCCCCTGGGCTCGAACCAGGGACAAAGCGGTTAACAGCCGCTTGCTCTACCAACTGAGCTAGGGGGGAATGAATTGTTAAAGAGCGATAGCCGGAGGATTATAAAGAGTATCCCCTATCTTTTCAAGGGCTCATACGCTATACTACGCCCCTGCTTTTAACTCCCAATATTCGGAGATGATGGATGAAAATAAAACACGGATTCATCGCCTTTCTGATTCTTACCACCGCTATTTTTCAATATGGCATGGCCCGCAATAGTGCTCAATATGATGAAGAGGCCCGTGCCGCCGAACGTGCCGAGAAAGAAATCAAAAAACGCGAAAAAGAAAGCCGTCATGTTTCCGCCCGGAAAATGGCGAGCGGCGTTAAAGAATCAACCGTAGACAGCGCAAGCAGTCTTTTATCTGAAACAACGGAAGGAGCGATGGAAGACGGCCCGATTGTCGGAACTCTCGAAGGTGCACGCCAAGGAACCGGAACCGTGCTCGACAAAACCGTGAAAGGTGTGTCGAAGGTAGCAACGCTTGGTTATGGCGAGGTCAAGCATTACGAAGTGGAAGAACCCGAAGCAAATTCCAACCAGCCCACCAAAATCAAGATTAGAATTCCGGGTACGTAAGAATTAAAGATTAAACTGCAGATCGTGAAGGCGTTTGTAAGCGCCGCCTTCTTTAAGAAGTGATTGATTGGTCCCCTGCTGAATCAAACGTCCTTCTTCCAGCACAAGAATTCTATCCGCGCGCTGAATCGTGGACAAACGATGGGCAATCACAAAAACCGTTCTTCCCTTGATTAAATTCTCGATCGCCGCCTGCACTTCGCGCTCACTTTCCGTATCCAGATGCGAGGTGGCTTCATCCAAAATAAAAATAGGGGGATTTTTAAGGAAGGCGCGCGCGATGGCAAGCCGCTGCCTTTGTCCTCCGGAAAGTTTTAATCCTCTTTCCCCAAGCGAAGTATCGTATCCGTTAGGAAGTAATTCGATAAAATCCACGGCATAGGCCGCCTCCGCCGCGGCTTTGATTTCTTCCATTGTTGCATTCGGTTTTCCATAGGCAATATTCTCGCGCACCGTGCTATGAAACAACACCGTGTCCTGGCTGACAATTCCGATTAAATCCCTCAAGGATTTTAAAGTAAGGCCGCGAATATCCATACCGTTGATTTTAACCGCCCCTGAAATTGGATCGTAAAAACGCGGCAGCAAATTGACGAGCGTGGATTTCCCCGAACCGCTTACTCCTACAATCGCCACCATTTCTCCGTGACGCACTTGAAAATGGATGTCATGAAGCACAGGATTTTGGGGTTCATAGGAAAAGTTTATATGCTCAAAGCTGATCGTTTGAACCGGTCCCTGAAAACAAACCGCGCCCGGGAGATCTTGAATGCTGGGGCGGGCATCAAGAATTTCAAAAATCCTTCCGCCGGCGGCAATGGATTGCTGAATCGTGCTATTCACTTTGCTGATTTTTTTAAGCGGCTCATAAAAAATAAAAAGAGAGCCGACAAAAGCCACGAAACGGTCGGGCGGCAAAGTTTTGATGCCAAACCAAACGGCAATGGCCGCCCCCACGGCCCCCATGATTTCGATTAAGGGGCGCTGCACGATTGTGATGCGTATGGTTTTTTTAAAAAAATCAAAAACGCTTTTGTTGATGCGTTCGAATTTTGAAATTTCATTTTCTTCCTGATTGAAGGCCTTCACCACATTAATGCCGGTCAAGGTTTCTCCAATAAAAGCCGTGATGTCCGCGGAACGTTCCTGCATTTTTTTAGTGGTGCGCCTGAGATTTTTTCCGAGCAATACGATCGGAACCGCAACCACGGGAAAAATAATCAGGGCGTAAATCGCGGCCGGCCCGCCCCAAATAAAAACCATGGGAATATTAAAAAGAATCACAAGCGGCTGTTTGACAAGATCCACAATCACATCGGTGATCGCCCCTTGAATGGAGCCGACATCATTCAAAATACGGCTCAAAAAATCCCCCGTCCGTCCGCGCGAGAAAAAATCATGCGAAAGATTGACCAAATGCTTGTACAAATCATCGCGCACTTGGCGCACGGCACGAATGCCGATCGAAGACATTTCATAATTGGAAATATAATCGAAGAAACCGCGCAGGGTGAAAACCGCGACCATAATAATGGGAATCCACCAGGTTGGAAATTTGATAACGCCTTCGATAAAGGGAAGGTGAGGGATATTATTCATCACCACATAATCCTTATTATGAAGGCCGTTGATCACCAAATAGAGGGTGGCCGAGACCATGGCGTTGGCAATAGAAAACCCCAGCATACAGACTATGGCCAGGGCGAGACGGCCTTTGTAGCGCTGAGTATATTGAAGGAGGCGTTTATAGATGTCCATAAGGAGCGACCACTGTAACATATCCATTGACAGGGCTCAACAGATAGGTTAGAAGAAAGGGTCAGAAGCAGGATTGATAACACCTAAGTCATTCTATTATATAGAGTTAAGATAAAAATGAACCCATCAAAACCCCTTCGAGTCGCAGTCATCGGAATCGGCCATTTGGGCAAGGAACATGCCCGGATTTATCACAGTCTTCCGGAAGCCCAGCTGGTCGCCTTATGCGATAAAGACCCCTCGCGGGCCCATATTGCCGAAGGTTATAACGTTCCGTTTATAAGCGATTACCGTGAGCTTTACGAAAAAGTCGACGCCGTCAGCGTCGTTACCCCCACTTCGGTTCATTACCCCGTGGCCAAGGATTTTCTGGCAAAAGGCATTCATACTTTGATTGAAAAACCCATCACTTTGCGCCTGGAAGAAGCGGATGAACTGATCGACCTGGCGCGGAAAAATCGCTCGGCCCTTCAAGTCGGCCATATTGAAAGGCATAATCCGGGCCTCAAGCGCATCGAACAAATCGTCAACAATATCCGTTTTTTTGAAATTCACCGTCTCGGCCCCTGGGCCACTCGCATCACCGATTGCGGCGTGGTTTTGGACTTGATGATTCATGATCTCGACATCGTGCTCAATCTCGTAAAATCCGAAATCGCCAGTTTCGATGCCATCGGCATTAATGTCATTACCCCATTCGAAGATATCGCCAATGTGCGCATTAAATTTAAAAACGGAGCCGTGGCGGATCTTACGGTGTCGCGCCTCACGCCGGAAAAGCAGAGAAAAATCCGGATTTTTCAGGAAGATGCTTATATCTCTTTGGATTATGAAGCCCAAAGCTGCAAAATTTTCCGCAAAGAAGACGGAAAAATCACTCAGGAAAGTGTGGACATACAAAAGGCAGAGCCTCTGAAAGAAGAACTGCGTTTTTTCCTGGCCGGAATTCAAAGCGGGAAAAGCCCGGGTCATCCGGATGAAGCCGCCCGCGACGCACTAAAGCTTGCCCTCGAAATTATCGACCGCATCAAAAAAGCCAATGAAATCATGCGGGCTTCCTCTTCCAAAGCCGTTCCTATTTCTTCTTAAATTCTATCCATGAAATCGCTTAAAATTTTCTTTATTGCCTGCGAAGCCTCGGGCGATACTCACGGCGCCCATTTAATTGAACAATTGCGGCTCCTCGATCCCGAGATTCAAATCACGGGACTGGGCGGGCCCCGGATGAAACGCTCCGGCATGCCGCTCTTGAAAGACATGACGAATCTTTCGGCACTTGGACTGGGCGATGTTTTGCGCCAGTATTTTGTTTACCGGCGTATTTTTTACGGGGCGCTGGAAGAAGTCCGTAAATTCAAACCGGATGTGATTGTCGTCATCGATTCGCCGGCCTTTAATCTTCGTTTTGCCAAAAAGATCTATAAGGAATTTCCGGTCATCTATTACATCTCGCCCCAGATTTGGGCCTGGGGAGGACGGCGCATTCACACCATCAAGCGCACGATTTCAAAAATGCTTTGCATTCTGCCTTTTGAGGAAGAAATTTATGAAAAGGCCGGAGTGCCTTGCGAATTTGTGGGGCATCCGCTTCTGGATGAAATCCCGGCCGCTTCGGAAAATCGTGCCGGACTGAGAAAAGAATGGAAAATTCCGGAATACAGGCTGGCCATCGGACTTTTGCCGGGCTCGCGTGAAAAAGAAGTAAAGCGCATCCTTCCGGTCATGCTGAAATCCGCCGCACTTTTGAAAAATGAATTTCCCGAAGCCTGCTTTTTCATCATGCGCTCTCCCAATGTAAGCCGCAAAATTTATGACTCGCTCCTGATTCAATATCCGGGGCTTGATATTCGTTTTCAGGATTATTCTCATTCTCTCGTGGCCTCCCTTGATTTCGCGCTGGTGACTTCCGGAACCGCCACGCTCGAAACCACGCTTCTCGGTGTTCCCTTTTTCCTTCTTTATAAAACCGGATGGACCACTTATTTTCTCGGCCGCCAGCTCGTGCGGGTAAAATTTTTGGGGCTCACCAATCTCCTGGCCGGAAAAAATGTGGTCCCGGAATTTATTCAGCGGGATGCCAATCCCAAGGCGATTGCCCAAAAAGCGATCAAACTTTTATCGGATCAACAGGCCATGGACAACATGCGCGAGGAACTTTTGGAGATCAGGGAAAAATTGGGTGAAAAAGGGGCGAGTTTGCGTGCGGCAAGAACGATTTACGCTTTTGCCTTGTCGAGATGTTCCCAGGAGAATTCGGGATAAACCAGCGGTTCATAATTTCCCGGCGCCGGAATGGGAAAAGTAAAGATGTCATAAACGCCGGCCAAAGCCCTTCCTCCCATATAGGCAACTCCCTTCACAAGGCCGGGCCCCCAGCTTGGGACAAAACTTTCATCGCTCTTCACATTGTGCATTTCATGAGCGATTTCTATGGGCGAAAGCGCGATATTCAAAAATCCGCGCTGGAGTTTTCTTAAAGGGGTGCCCGCAGGTTCGATTTCGGCGGCGTGAAGAGGAAATGATGAAAGAAGGAAAAACAATCCCAAAAGAAGGCTCTTTTTCATGGCCGATAATTTAACATAAAAAACCTTTACCCGCCGTAAAAAATTCTCTCGAAAATTTCCCGGCATTGGCCCCGGCTATCTTTTAATTTTCTCATGAATTGATCCGCCGCCCTGTCCGAAGCTTTGTCTTCCATCCCCAGGCTGAGGGCAAGCCAGCGGAGTTTGGCCGGATCTTGAAGCGGAAGGTTAAAAACCTGGCGGTTTTGATCCAGCTGAAGCCGGTTTTCAATACGCCGGAAAAATAAATAAGCCTCACGCAAAGTTTCGCATTCATTTTCAGAAAGGAGTTTAAGGCGGCGTATTTCGTTCAAGGCCTCAAGCGTATTGGCTTTTCTTAAATCAGGAAATTCGCGGCCGCGCTTCATCTGTATCATTTGAACCGTAAATTCAACGTCGCGAATACTGCCATTTCCCATTTTGATATTGCTCTGGGTTTCTCCTTTTTCTGAGGTCATGGCTTCATAGCGTTTTTTGATCTCCCTTATCCTCTCAAAAAATTCGGGGGAAGGCGCGCTCCGGTAAATCAGGGGGAGCAATTTTTCTTGCAAGCTCACCCCCGATTCCGTTTTGCCGGCCACGGGCCTTAATTTGATCAGCATCTGGGATTCCCAGGCATCCGCTTCTTTTTCATAATAATGAAGATAGTCGGCCTCGTTCATAAAGAAGGCCCCGTGATCGCCGTGGGGACGAAGCCTTAAATCCACGCGGTACAAAAATTCTTCAGGCCCGCCTTCTTTAAGAAAGTTAAGAAAAGTTTCGATTTTCTTTTTTAAATCCACCGGATCTTGATGGGCGTTGGATAAAAACATCAAATCGACATCCGAACTGAAATTAAGTTCTCTGGCCCCCAATTTTCCCAAACCAAGCACACAAAGGTCTTGCTCCAATCCGGACAAACGCAGGGTTTCATTTAAAATGAAATCCGCGAGATTGGAGAAGGCCAGAAAAATCTGATCCAGCGGGCCCTTTTTCCATAAATCCGCCATGGCGATGCGCAGGGTTTCGCTGTGGCGAAGGCGCCTTAGCTCTTCAAGATTGTGACGGGCGGAACTTTCATACTGCAAAATGGCTTCACTGCGGGCGAGCTCGTAACTTGCCTCATGTTTGAATTTTTCCCAGTCCTCGGGATGCTGAATGAGAAGTTTGGAAAGATAAGGGCTGGTTCCGAAAATTGCCAAAAGAATGGAAAGGCCGTCTTCGGAATCCGCGAGAAATTCCCAGAAAGATTCTTTGTCTTCTACAATATCCAGGAACTGTTCAAGATGAATCAGGGCAAGATTAGGGTTTGGAACTTGCGGCCAAAGTTTCCAGGCACGGTCCATAACAAGGGCAAAAGGCTCAAAGGCGAGCGTATTCGGGCAAATTCTTTTAAGCCGGCCGGATACTTCTTCAAAATCGGTAAACCCGAGCGTTTCCAGGATTTTCTTTTCCCGGCCTGAAATTTCGCCGCGAAGCAAATCGTCCAGACTCACACGCTGAATTTTTTGAGGCAGCTGAACCGTAGGGACCGTTATTTTTTCCCAATCCGTGTTTTTAAGTTCATTCATCCAGGATTCATAAAATTTACGGACGATGGTCATGTAACGGTCACATGCCAATTTGAATTTCCGGCGGACGGTTTCATCATCCCCCGCATACCCGATGCGCCGAGCGAGCATGGCAAATTCCTCGGTTTCTTCCCGCGGAACCGTCAAATCCTTGGCATTGCCCCGCACGATGCGAAGGGCGTTGATTAAACTTCTTAAGAAAATATAAGTCGCGCGCAGGATTTGAAATTTTTTTTCCTCCATGGCCCCCGCTTCCCACAAAGCGCGTAAGGCCTTGAGCGTATTGGGATGGCGAATGTCGCCGGAGAGTTTCCGGCCGTAGGCGATTTGCAGGGATTGAATCAGATATTCCAGATCGAGAAGCCCGCCGGCGCTGTATTTGGCATTCAGAATTCCCGGTTTCACGAGTTCCCGTCGCTGGCGCTCGCGAAGCTTCAGAACATCCTCAAAATCAAAAGGCTTAGCGCCGAAAACAAATTCGTCCCTCAGTTTGAGCGCTTCTCTTCCCAAGCCTTCAGAACCGGCAATCTGCCTTAATTTGATGAAGGCCTGTCTTTCGAAATTCCATGCCTCCCCCTCCGGCCGGTAGTAATTTTTGAAAAGATTCATGGAAACCGCCAGCGGGCCGTCACTCCCATAAGGGCGCAGGCGCATATCAATTTCGAACACACCTTCTCCGCGCGTTTGAATAGTTTTTCGGAAAATTCTCACCATTTCAGAATAAAATTTTAAATTTTCCTGGCTTTGCGGACTCGCGGAATCCGTATCGTCTGAATACAAAACAATGACTTCCATATCCGAGGCATAACCGAGCTCGCGGCCTCCTAATTTTCCGAGGCCGAAAACCGCGTATTCGCTTGCCTCGTCCCGGGAAATCATGGGACGGGAATATTTTTCCAGCGTTTTTTCAAAGGCAAGGCTTGCCGCCACTTCCACCACCGCTTCAGCCAGATCCGTAAATTCCTCCGCGAAATCCCCCAAATAAGAAACCTTGCCGAGAATATGCCGGAGGTCGATCCTGAACATTTCGCGGTCTTTGAATTCGTTTAAGGTCTCGACCTTTTCTTCAAAGCGCGGCTTGCCATGAAGAAGTTTCGAAAGCTCTTTTTGCATCAAGGCCCGGCTTTTTTTAACTTTGAGAATTCTTCCGTCCGCAAGAATAGGAAAAATCGATTCGTGCTGGGTGCGTATGAATTCTTCCCAGAGAAAGCGGCTCGTGCCAAAAACCTGGCTGAGGCTTTGCAGGGTTTCCGATTTTTTAAGCGTGAGAAGCACTTGGCTGAAATCACGGCGCCGGAGAACATCCTTTCCGAAGGAAGTGATTTGTTCCAGTGCGGCCTTCGGATCGGGAACTTTCGGCAAAAGATGAGTGAATTGCTTGACGAGAAGCACTGCCCATTGCAAAGCTTTGAGTTTTTCTTCCTCCAAAACTTTTTGGCCGGTTTCGGTGGTCACCCACAAACGGTCTTTAACCCGTTTCCCGACCGTATCGACTTCCATTTGTGCGATATTGATTCCGAGCAGCGCTAAGGCATGGGTGAGTTCATATAAAAAGGCGGGCGTGTCTTCGGCCTCAATATCAATCACGCTGTGGCGCGGGGAAATATTTTGATCGATTTGAAGCCCGATGGGAGAAAGATGTTCCCTTTCATAAGAAGTTTTGGTTCTCAAATAATGAATGATGCGTTGATTGATTTCAGCGCGCACGCTGTCGAAATCCCCCGCCAGGGCGCGCTTAGTAAAATGATCAAGGTCCTTTTCCAAATCGTCCCATTTGGGCTTGTTTTTGCAGGACACTTCAAAAGTATCGACAGCCTTTTTTTCCGTGGTTCCGATTTTGGCGCGGACAATATTGATTCCGTAAGAGGTAAAAAGGCCGGTAATAATAGAAAGAAGCCCGAGAAAATCCGGAAGGACGATTTTTACCTGCCAGCTATTTTTAGCAAGCGCTTTGACTTCGAGGATATTTTCCACGAGTCAAGCCGGGCTCATTGGGTTAGCAATCGGCGGAAATTGGAGAGGCTGTTAAAAGGAATATCGACCGCGAGTCTGTTGACTAAGACCGCCGGAATATGCCCACCGACATCCGAATGCTGCTGATAATAAATTTCCGTCTTTCCGCCTTCGAGGGGAGTAAATCGCCAAATGCCTTTAAGGGAAGGCATGCGGATACGTCCTTGCTGTTTGGGATAAATATCCGGAAGGGCGGAGATATGATATTCCACAACCCCGGTTGCAGGATCCACAGAACGCAGGCGCCGGTAACCCAAGTCGCGGTCTTTGACGGGCCAAGGCAGATCAATTACGAAATATAAAACCTTTTCATCGGGACCTCGATCCTCAAGGAACCGGGATTCCACGCATTGATGAAACCATTCCGTCATCCGGTTTTCGTCATAAAAAGCAATCACTTGTTCCAGGCTTGCGTCCACGGTCATGCGCCCCTTGTATTCGAGAATGGGTGAACCTTCTACCTTGCGGACATGCACCTCGATCCCCGCTTCATTCTTTTTGAGTTCCCAGGGAAATTCCTTGGCGAAGACAATCTGGCTAAACAGGAAAAGGGATAGAAGGAATAATCGTTTTTTCATGACCTATGGATATTGAAATAAAATTACAGATTTGGCAACAAAAAAAGGGCCCGGCTTTTGACCGGGCCTTTAAAATTTAACAAAAAAGGGGACAGGTTTTAAAACCTGTCCCCTTTTTAAACAGATGAAAAGCTTATACGTCGAAGTACATGTAGAATTCATGCGGATGAGGCCGAAGCTTAATCGCATCAATTTCTACTTCCTTCTTATAAGCAATCCAGGTATCGATCACGTCTTTGGTGAAGACATCGCCTTGAAGGAGATATTCATGGTCTTTTTGCAAAGCTTCGAGAGCTTCTTCAAGAGAACCGGGAACGTTCCTAATCTTGGCTTTTTCTTCAGCTGGAAGTTCGTAGATGTTTTTGTCGATCGGCTGGCCTGGATCAATTTTATTCTTAATCCCGTCAAGACCGGCCATAAGCATGGCGGAGAAGACAAGATAAGGATTGGCGCTCGGATCCGGGGCGCGGAATTCAACACGCTTTGCAGCCGGGGCCGTCGAATACATCGGAATGCGGCAAACGGCGGAGCGATTGCGGGCTGAATACACGAGATTGACCGGAGCTTCATAGCCGGGAACCAAACGGCGATAGGAATTGGTGGTCGGGGCGCCGAAAGCAAGAATGGAATGAGCATGCTTCAGAAGTCCGCCGATATACCATTTGCACATATCGCTGATAAGCGCATAACCTTTTCCGTCATAGAAAAGATTGGTGCCGTCTTTCCAAATGCTGGAGTGAACGTGCATTCCGGAACCGTTGTCCTTGAAAATCGGCTTCGGCATAAACGTCGCGGTTTTGTTGTACTTACGCGCCACATTCTTGATCACGTATTTGTACATCAAAAGATTATCCGCCATTTTGGTGAGCGTGCCGTAACGGATATCGATTTCGCACTGACCGGCCGTGGCCACTTCGTGGTGATGAACTTCCACGGGAACACCGGAGCGGCGAAGGGTGAGCATAATTTCAGAACGGATGTCCTGAAGCGTGTCATGCGGAGGAACCGGGAAGTAACCTTCCTTATAACGGGGCTTATAGCCGAGATTCGGCTTTTCGTCGCGGCCCGTGTTCCAATCGCCTTCGATGGAATCGATGTAGTAATAACCAAAATTTTCACCTTGATCAAAACGGATATCATCGAAGATGAAAAATTCGGCTTCCGGACCCCAATAGCTCAAATCGCCGACTTTTGTTTTCTTCAAATGCTCTTCGGCTTTTTTGGCAATGTAACGGGGATCGCGGCTGTAAGGTTCTTTGGTGATGGGATCATAAATGTCGCAAATGACACTTAAGGTGGGAATTTGGCAGACCGGATCAAGAACGGCGGTTGTCGGATCCGGAATCAAAAGCATATCGCTTTCCTGAATCTTCTGAAAACCGCGGATCGAGGATCCGTCAAAGCCGATACCTTCCACCCAAATGCTTTTTTCGAGTTTATCGTAATCGGTAAGATCGGCGGCAGGAATGGAAAAGTGCTGCCACAAACCGGGCAAATCGTTGAATTTCAAATCGACCACTTGAATTTTATGTTTTTGAATATACCGCTTAATTTCTTCCGGGGTAGTAGGACGCGTGGCTTCCACGAGTTCTTCCTCCCTATCTTTTGCTGTTACTAAAGTTGACATCTTTGACTTCCTCCTTTTTTATTTAAAACAGGCACTGCCTTGATAAAAACGGGTGAACCTTTTGGCAGGGGCCTTATAATATTCAAGCCGGGTGGGCTTGTAAAGCACGAAATCCTGCCTGCCGGCAGGGAGTAAAATGGAACCCCCGGGGCCGCTCATGAGCCGGTCCCCGGGATCTCCATTTGACTTGCAACTACTAAATTAAACGAGCGCCCGTTCTCCCCGTTCGCGGGTACGGATACGAACCACTTCGGCGACATCGTAAATAAAAATCTTGCCGTCTCCTACGCCGCCCGTAAAAGCGGATTCGAGAACCGTTTGCGTAATCTTCTCGAGATCCTTATCCACCACCACAATTTCGACTTTTACTTTGGGCAGGAAATCAACTTTGTACTTTTCACCCCGCCACTGTTGAACCGTTCCCCTTTGCATGCCATGACCTTCGATTTCGGTAATGGTGATGCCGGGATATCCCGATTGTTCCAGCGCGCGGCGAACTGATTCCAATTTTTCCGGCCGAATAATCGCTTCGATCTTTTTCATCTGAGCACCTCGTTATATTCCTTTTTTGATGCACTGCTTTTCATACCAGAATTCTGCGCCCCCAAACTTTCGGTAATCCCCACACCCCGGTAACTGGGTTTGCGTGTGACAAAATCCGGATAAGCTTGATTGCCGTGTTCGCCGATATCCAAACCTTCGATTTCTTCGGTAAGTGATACGCGGATTCCAACCGTCATTTTAAGGACATACCAAGCGATCGCGGAAGCAATCACCACAAAAGCTCCGACAGCCGCCACTCCGGTGAGCTGCGCGGTAAGAAGCTTGACTCCGCCGCCGAAGAAAAGACCGTTGCCGGTTGTGTTGGGGCTGACCCAATCTTGGGCAAAAAGCCCAACGGCAATGGTTCCAAAAATTCCGTTTACGAGGTGAACGGCCGTAGCGCCGACCGGATCATCCACATGAACTTTGTCGAAGAAAATAACCGCGGGCACCACGATAAATCCTGCGATCAAACCGATGATTGCGGCACTTGGGACACTAACGAAAGCGCAAGGCGCTGTGATAGCAACCAGTCCGGCCAAACAACCGTTGATCGTCATTCCGATATCCGGCTTTTTTAAGAAAATCCAGGATGTAAAGGTCGAGGACAAAATTGCCGTAGCCGCCGCCATATTCGTGGTCAAACAAATATGACCCATCAAACGCGGATCCGCAGCCATCGTGCTTCCCGGATTAAAACCGAACCACCCGAGATAAAGAACCAGCGTTCCGATCATGGCAAGTGACATGCTATGTCCCGGAATGGCATTAATTTCGCCTTTGGGTCCGAATTTACCAAATCGAGGACCAAGAATAATAGCTCCCATCAAAGCGGCCCATCCGCCGACTGAGTGTACGACCGTAGAACCGGCAAAATCCCAAAATCCGAGTTTTGCAAGCCATCCGCCGCCCCAAATCCAATGTCCGCCGATAGGATAAATCAACCCTACGAGGATAAAGGAAAAGAGAATAAAGGAAAAATATTTGATTCTTCCGCCCACGGATCCGGAAACAATCGTTGCTGCGGTTCCGGCAAAAACGAGCTGAAAGAAAAATTTCGCGCTGAGAGGAACACCTGTCCAGGCAATAGAGCTGTAAACTCCTTGATAAGCATCGCCCGTAGCAGGACTGTTGTCCGCTCCCGTTATCATCAAAAGTCCCTGAAGGCCCATGAAAGGATTTCCATCGCCAAACATAAGACCCCAACCGAGATACCAAAAAGCCACGGTGGAGCAGGCAAAAACCACGAAATTCTTTGAAAGGATGTTCACACAGTTTTTGCTTTGCTGAAACCCGGCTTCCACGCAAGCGAAGCCAAGATTCATGAAGAATACAAGCATGGCTGTGATCAACACCCACAATGTATCAACCACTACCTTAGTTTCTGGATTCATATAATCTCCCCTGTTGAATTTAATTAAATGACTTTCCTGCGGTTTCGCCTGAAAATCGTGTAAGAGAAATGCAAGGGCCGTGCCAAGGATTTAGAATAATTTTTGCTATAAATTGATATGAAAAGATCTTGAATGCAATTCGGTTTCGACAGTTTTGTTATAGGAAAAAGGGGGTTCTACGAATTTGTAGAAACATCTGGAGAGGCGTCTTCTTTGCTGCCTTTTATGCCGTAAAGTTTGAGTTTATAGCCCAGCATTCTCTCGGTGATTCCGAGAATTTTTGCGGCTTTTCTCTGATTGCCGCTGGTTTGTTTCATGGCCCTATCAATCATTTGCCGCTCCAAATTTTCTACGGTCTCGGGAAGAGAATGCGTGCCCGGCATTTCAAGCAGGGAATAAGAATCCGGAGGATTGAAACTTGCCAGCACAGGATTGCTTTTGGTGCCGGGAATCGGAAACAAATTAGGAGTCAAAGTGTCGCTTTGACAAAGAATGACCGCACGTTCAATGGCATTTTCCAATTCCCGTATATTGCCGGGCCAGGCATAGTTCATGAGGTATTCCATGGCTTCATCGGAAACATAGTGTACGTTTTTATTGTTCTCACGATTCGTTTCTTCCAGAAAATGTTTTACAAGAAGCGGAATGTCTTCTTTTCTTTCACGCAATGCGGGCATAAAAATCGGCACCACATTCAAACGGTAATAAAGGTCTTCCCGGAATTTCCCTTCCCTCACCGCTTTTTCAAGATCGCGGTTGGTGGCAGTAATCAAGCGGATGTCGACCCGTAAAGTTTCGGTTCCCCCCACACGCTCAAATTCTTTTTCCTGTAAAACCCTGAGGAGTTTGACTTGCGTGCTCATGGGGATGTCTCCGATTTCATCCAAAAAAAGCGTGCCTTCATGCGCCATTTCAAACCGCCCCTTTTTGCTTGCCGCGGCACCTGTAAAGGCCCCTTTTTCATAACCGAAAAGCTCACTTTCAAGAAGGGTTTCGGGCAAAGCGGCGCAGGAGACTTTGATAAAAGGTTTGTCGGAACGTTCGCTGGAATAATGAATGGCATTGGCGACAAGCTCTTTGCCGGTACCGCTTTCTCCCCGGAGAATCACCGTCGCCCGGCTTTGGCTTACAAGTTCGATGGAGGCATACTTTTCAGAAGGATATTTTCGTTCTCGAGCAATTCTTTTTCTTTTTCGCGGATTTGATGAATGCGTACCGCATTGGCCACCATGGAGCTGATAATGGTCAGCAACCTGACATCCTCTTCGAAAGAAATATTTTCTTTGAACAAACGGTCCACGCTTAAAGCCCCGATGGTTTTTTGCTCCAATTTAATCGGAACGCAAATGAAGGCGATATTGCTTCGTTTAATGTCTCCGCGCGCGCGCGTGCGATTGAGAAAAAGCGGTTCTTTGCCCACGTTAGGCACCACGATCGGCTCGCCCGCAGCCACGACTTTTCCGGTAATGCCTTCTCCCACACGGTAACGTCCGCGGCCGATTTCTTCGGGGCCGAGGCCATAGCCCACTTCAATGGCGAGTTCGCCGGTGCGGGGATCAAGAAGTGTCAGCGTGCCGCGTTCCATGCCCATTTTTTGATGAAGCAAAGTCATCACCTTGTTCATGACTTCTTCCAAAATCACGGAGGAAGTGAGGGCATCGGAAATTTCGTAAATGGCGGTAAGCTCCAAATTATTGGAATCTGAATCAGACGGTTTCATTGACTCCGACCAAAACAATTCCTTTTTGATCGGCTCCTTTCACAAATTCCTCTTGATCGATAAAAAGTGTTTTTCCCGCTTCGAAAGCAAAGGCCTGGGCCTTGGCTAAAATAAGCGATTGAAGCGTTCCCAGTCCCACGGCCGGAACATCAAAGCGCATGTCTTGACTGGGTTTTGCCGTTTTTACCACGGTCACCTTGCCGCCGCCAAGCTCTCCGCCGCGGCGAATCGCCCGGTCTGTGCCTTCAATGGCCTCGACCGCCAAAATCGCTTTCTTTTTGACCACCACCGTTTGCCCGACATCCAGACCGGCGAGGGCCTTGGCAAGCTTGAAACCGAATTTGATATCTTCCAAAATTTCTTTGGACGGCTTTTTTTTGCCGAGGACTCCGGCACCGGGAAAGGCATCCTTCATAAAAAGTGTCGAATCGAGCAAATCAATGCCTGCACCATGAAGAAAATCGGCGATTCCGGCAAGAAGAGAATCGTCTTTAAAATCCCGTACTTTCATCAGCACCTTCACCATTTCAAAATCCGGGCGGACATTTTCCTGAAAAAGCCGGACCTTCTCGACCTTTCCCGCCATCAGGGCTTCGTGAACCGTTTCGGAGCGGAAAAGCTTTACCAGTTTTGCCAGCTCGCCCACTTTCACCCAGCGGCTCACGTCCGCCATTTTCTCAAGAACAGGTTCAGCCTCTCCTTCCAAAAGCGCGGCCACAACCCGGTAACCTTGATTCCTGGCTTCTTTGACAGCAAGAACGGGAAATTTTCCGTTTCCCGCGATAATTCCGATAGTTTTCATGATGAAGTATTTGTGACCGTCCGGTGAGGGGGAACCGTCCAGTTTACCTTGAAATGCCGCGTTCGGAGCCTTTTAAAAATTCCACCAGCACGCGAAGGGCCGGGGAATCTCCCAGTTCTGCTTCAATTTGAGTAATCGCTTTTTTGACTCCGAGCCGGGATTTAAAAATTATTTTGAATGCTTTTTTAAGAAGTGTTTTTTCAGAAGGCGGCATGCCCGCGCGGTCAATGCCTACCGAATTAATGCCAAAACAGCGTGTGGGATGCCCGTCGGCCATCATATAAGGAGGCACATCCTGCACTACTTTGGAACAGCCGCCGACAATGGCGAGTTGGCCGATTCTGACAAATTGATGGACCGCCGAAAGGCCTCCGATAATGGCCCGGTCTTCGACCGTCACATGGCCGGCAAGAGTCGCGTTGTTGGCAAGGATGGTGTTATTTTTAATGATGCAATCATGGGCCACATGAGCGTAGGCCATTAAAAGATTGCCGTCGCCAATGACGGTTTCGGTTCCGTTTTTGGTGCCGGGATTAATCGTGACGTATTCGCGGATTTTATTGCGGTCGCCGATTTTAAGAAAACTGATTCCCCCGTCAAATTTTTTGTCTTGGGTGGGACTGCCGATCACGGCGCCGGTAAAAACTTCGTTTTCCCTGCCGATCGTCGTATGACCTTCCACCGTGACGCGCGCGCCGATACGGGTGTGATCTCCGATTTTTACCGTCCCGGTAACGATAGCGTAGGGACCGATTTCTACGCCTTCTCCCAATTCGGCCTCAGGATCAACGATGGCCGTTGGGTGAACATTCACCGATCCACGACTGCGAATTTCACTTCCGCTTCGCATACAAGTTTATCCCCCACATAAGCACGGCCGGAACACTGCCCGGTCCGCGCCCTCTTTTTCATGACTTCCACTTCCATCCGCAGTTCATCGCCGGGAACTACGGGATGACGGAATTTGGCGCCATCCAAGCTCATGAAATAAGCGATTTTATCGCGATTTTCTGCCTGGCTTAACATGATCACTCCGCCCACCTGGGCCATGGCTTCAATAATAAGGACGCCGGGCATGACCGGATGTCCGGGAAAATGACCCTGAAAAAAATAATCGTTCATGCTGACTTGTTTGAATCCTACCGCCCGCACCCCGGGTTCGAATTTTTCAATACGGTCGATAAAAAGAAAAGGGTAACGGTGCGGGATGATTTTTTGAATGTCCTGCACGGTTAAAACCGCTGGAAAGTGCGACGGTTGTTCTTTTTTTATCATGGCAAGTTTCCTCACAAGTTCAAGATTAAGCGCATGACCACTGCGCGTTGCGATGACATGGCCGCGGATAAATCCGCCGGCCAGAAAAAGGTCCCCGAGCAAATCCATAATTTTATGCCGGCAGGCTTCGTTTTCAAACCGCAAGGTGTTTTCAATCGGCATATTCCGTTCAAAAACAAGGGTGTTTTCGGTATTGGCGCCCTTTCCAAATCCTTGCGCTAAAAGGTATTCGGCTTCCTGCTTGAGGCAAAAAGTTCTCGCCGGGGCAAGTTCTCTTTCAAAAATTTCGGGCAAGATCATGAGCGAAAGGTATTGATCTTTCAAATCTTCATGACGGTAACTGAGAGTGTAGGAAATCGAAAGCGACTGTGCGGGAAGGACAATCATCGATTGATCGCCATGATCCACATAAATCGGTTCCTTAATTTCAATCCATTGGCGATCGGCCTCTTGCTCCATCAAACTGGCTCCCATGAAAGCCTCGGTAAATTCCCGGGCGCTTCCATCCATGCCGGGAATTTCTTCGCCTTCGACTTCCACGAAAGCATTGTCAATGCCAAGGCCGTGAAAGGAAGCCATCAAATGTTCGACCGTGCGGATCACGCCCGCTCCGACGCTGAGAGCCGTCTGCCGGGTACCGTCACTGATTACATGATCAATCGAGGCTTTGATCCGGACCTCCGGATTAAGGTCAAAACGGGAAAAAACAATTCCAGAATTTGCGGGGGCAGGCAGCACACGGAAATGAACCCACTGGCCCGTGTGAAGGCCGCGTCCCTGGAAATGAACTGTTTTTTTTAAGGTCTTTTGTTTCATTTATTTTTTCTTGGCGTAATTCTGATTGAGTTCTTTCAAAACATCGCCGGTGACATCCAATTTAGCGCTCCGGTAAACCAGGGCGCGTTCATTGAGAACCATGTCATAGCCTTTGCGTTCGCCGTAGCGCTGGACGACATCATCGATGTCCTTAAAAATTTCACGGACAATCTCGTTGCGTTTTTGGCCGAGCAGGTTTTTGGCTTCGCGGTCAAAGGCCTGAAGTTCACTGACCTTGGCATCGAGCGCTTCCTGTTTTTTGGGTTTGGCGCTATCGGCAAGAAGGGCCAGTTCGTCCTTGAGTTTGCGGATATCATGCACCAGGGCATCGCGTTCCTGTTCTTTTTTCTTACCTTGTTCTTGAAGCGTTTTATCCTGGTCTTTGGTTTTTTGATATTCATCAAAAATCTTGGCGACGTCCACAAACACAATCTTTTCTCCTGCGGCGTAGCCATGATTCGGAGCGAGTAAAAAAGCGGCCATTAAAATAAAAAAAGCAATACGATGGGAATACTTCATGATGAAAATCCTCCTTAAGTTTTTTGGGTTAAAATCCTCTGCTTAAACTGAATTCAAAACGTCCGTTGCGGTTTTCCGTATCGCGGTTGGCGATGGGATAGCCGTAATAAAAGGCAACCGGCCCGATCGGGGTTTTAATTTTAATACCGGGACCCACGCTCACGGCAAAATCGCTGAAATTAAGCCGGTAGGGATTCCGGTTGACCTCGCCGGCATCGATGAAAACAGCTCCCCGGAAGGCGTCCAGATACGGGACGGGGAAGGTATATTCCAAATTAAGAATGGCAATGGTTTCCCCGCCGATGGAATTGCCGGATTCTTTCGGGCCCACACGGCGGACATCATAACCGCGGACCGTTCCCAAACCGCCGGCATAAAAGCGGTCGAAAATCGGCACTTCCTCGGAATCGCCGAATTCCTGCGCGGCGCCGAGCCGGCCTTTGACTTCGATGACATGTTTTTTGAAAATCGTCCAATATTTGGTGGCGTTAGTTTGAAGGATGTAATAATCCTGGTCCCCGCCGAGGAAACTTCCCACAAGTTCTCCGTTCAGCCCTGCCAGCAGTCCCTTGGTGGGATTAAACACATTATCGCGCGTGTCATAAGAAGTAAAAAGTTTGAGCCGGGAGAGCCAATTTTTTCCTTCAAAAAGCCGTACGATACTGGGCGCATCGTCGGAAACATCCGTCACTTTCACGCGCTCCAGCGTATAACCCGTCCCGACACGCAACACATCGCGGAAAAGTTTGGACAAAGTAAACGCCGCACCGAGTCTGTCTTCGTCAAAATCCACATTACGGTTATTGCGGCGGCTGTCATAAAGATCCACACCCAGCGAAACAGGTTTGTTAAAAAGATAGGGCTCCACAAAACTAAAAGTAAAGTCCTTGTTAATCGAACCGACCTGAGCGCGGAAAGAAACGGATTGGCCTCCGCCCGTAAAACGCGGCCAGTTGAACAAATCGAAATTGCGCTGGGCGATTTCCCCAAAGGCAATAAAACTTTCGACCGAACTGATGCCGCCGCCGAAGGAAAGTTCGCCGGTCCTTTTTTCTTTGACGCGGAAAATAAGGTCTTTGCGGTTTGAGGCGTTTGCAGAAGGTTCGGTATCGTAAGTGATTTCGTCGAAGAAGCCGAGATTTTCCAGCCTTTGCTTGGATTTTTGGATTTTTTCGCCGTCAAAACGTTCTCCCGGACGAATGCGCAGTTCGCGGCGGATCACCATGTCTTTGGTTTTTGTGTTGCCTCGGATCATGACCTTTTCGACAAAATAAAGGTCCCCTTCCTGAATTTCGTACGTAAGATCCACCTTGCCGGAATCACGGTTAAGTTTCATGTCCGGAATGATGCGCGCATCCATATAACCGCGTTCGTAATAATAGTCCCGGATTTTTTCGATGTCGCTGGCCAGGTAATATTGAGAATAGGTTTGGCCGGGAAGCATTTCCAATTGCTGCCAAATTTCCGATTCGGGAAAAAGTTTGTTTCCTTCTATTTTGATTTCGCCGGTCACGTAATGCTTGCCTTCGTCCACGGCAATGGTGATGAAAATTTTTTGGCTCGCTTGATCGTATTCAAAGCTGGGGCTGACCTTGACGTCAAGATAGCCTTCCTGTTGATAAAAAAGCTGTATTTTTTCCAGGTCTTTTTGGAAATTGGCTTCTTTGAAAACCCCCGAGGTGTACCATTTGTCGGGTTTGGTTTTCATCAGTTTGGTGAGTTTTTTCTTCTTGAAAGCCGTAACACCCGTGAAGTCGAGTTTTTTGATTTTATATTTCTCCCCCTCCACGATGCGCACAATGACGGTGGCTTCGCGCGTCTGGTTTTCCACTTTGACTTCGGAATCAATCGTCACAAAGCGGAAACCTTTGTCCCCGTAAAGTTTCCGGATGGTTTCGACCCCCGCCTTGACGGCCTTGCGGTCAAGGATTTGTCCTTCAAGGACTTTTAATTCCTTGCGAAGTTTTTCTTCCTTAAAAGCAATCGCCCCTTCGATCAGGATTTCTTTAATCACCGGTTTTTCATCAACCACGATGATTACTTTATAACCTTCCGGCTGTTCTTCAAGTTCCATGCGTATGTCTTGAAAATAACCGGTCGCATAAAGGCGTTTGACGTCTTCGTTAATGACTTCCTGGACAAGCACTTCATCTTTTTGAGATTTGACTTTCCCCAAGATCGTGGCCGTGCTGATGATTTGATTGCCGCGGACTTCGATTTCTACAATCTTATTGGGCCGTTTTTCGCCTTCGGGGGCCGGGGTTTGTTCGGCGGCGGGTTGGGGCTCATTGCTGGCGGGCTGCTCGGCAAAACTGGGGCAGCCCATCATCACAATCAAAAAGAAAAGAATGAAAGCTTCAAAACGCTTCATGACTACCCTTCCTCAGAACGCTGAAATTCGGGGTTGTCGAAACGCGTCCATTCTTTCAAAAAGACAAGGTCAATGGAACCGGTAGGCCCATTGCGCTGTTTGGAAATAATGGCTTCGGCCTTGTTACGGTTTTCTTCGGTGGGATTGTAATATTCCTCGCGGAACAAAAACACCACCACGTCGGCGTCTTGTTCGATGGCACCGGATTCGCGCAAATCCGAAAGCTGCGGCTTATTCCCTGTACGGCTTTCCACGGCACGCGAAAGCTGGCTGACGGCAATGACTGGAACACGAAGTTCGCGGGCCAAGGCTTTGAGCGAACGCGAAATTTCCGAGATTTCTTGCTGGCGGCTTTCCGCCTTGCCGAGTCCCTGCATCAATTGAAGATAGTCCACGACCACCAGTTCGATTTGATGCTGCATTTTGAGACGGCGGGCCTTGGCGCGCACTTCCAGTACGGTTTGCCCGGGGGTATCATCGATAAAAATCGGCGCCTCCGACAATTTCCCTGCGGCACTGGTCAGTTTCGGCCAGTCCTGATGCGAAAGATAACCCGTTCTTACTTTTTGCGCGTCCACCCGGGCATGGGAACAAAGCATTCTTTGTACGAGTTGTTCCTTGCTCATTTCCAGGGAAAAAAAGGCGAGGGGTTTTTTCAAAATCACTCCGATATGTTCGCACAAACCGGAAACAAAAGCGGATTTTCCCATCGACGGACGGCCGGCGACAATAATCAAATCCGAAGGCTGCAAACCTGCGGTTTTAATGTCAAAATCATGAAATCCCGTGGCCAGCCCCGTGATATGTTCTTTGCGCTGATAAAGACTGTCGATGGTTTCCATCGTGTCATGAATAACGTCGCGAAGCGCCGTGAATTTGCCTTCGATTTGATACTGGCTAAGGTCAAAAATCATTTGCTCGGCGCGGTCAAGAAGATGGTTTACTTCATCGGTGGGATCAAAACTTTGCTGGACAATTTGCGTGGCCGTTTGAATGAGTCCGCGCAGGACGGCCTTTTCTTTGACGATCTTGGCATAGTGTTCCATATGCGCGGCCGTCGGGACCATGGCGGTCAGCTGGGTAAGATAACTCACACCCCCCGCTTCCTGCAGTTGATTAGATTTGCGCAACTGTTCGGAAACCGTCACCACATCGACCGGTTTGTTTTGGTCGAAAAGGGACTGCATGCAAACAAAAATTTTTCGGTGATTTTCTTCGTAGAAAAAAGCGGGACGGAGAATTTCAATGCCCTTGGCCAGCGCTTCTTCTTCGAAAAGCATGGCGCCGAGAACACTCATTTCCGCTTCCCGGCTTTGGGGAGGAATTTTTTCCAGGAGATTCAGGGTTGACTCGGACTGGGCCACTGGGTTATCTCAAAAAATAAGGCCGATGACTTAGGCTTTACGGACCACTTCCACCGCCGCTTGCACTTTGACCTGGGGGAAAACTTCCAGGACAAATGAATGCGAACCAAGCGAACGGATGGGCTCTTCCAAATGAATTTGCTTTTTGTCGAATTCAAAAGATTGTTTTGCCAGCGCCTCGCAAATATCCTCGGAGGTCACGGAACCAAAAAGCTTGTCGCCTTCTCCCGCTTTGGCCTCAATGATCAATTTAAGTTTCTTGATTTTCGCGGCCGTTTGTTCGGCTTGGGCTTTTTCTTTTTCACGCCGGAGGGCGGCACGCCGTTTTTGTTCTTCAACAAATTTTTGATTGGCGTCTGTAGAAGGAAGCGCAAGTCCGCGCGGAAGGAGAAAATTACGTCCAAACCCCTCGCGCACACGGACCACTTCGCCTTTACGGCCGACCTTTTCGACATCCCTTAAAAGAATCATTTCCATTTTTTACTCCGCCTGAAAAGCAAGAAGGCCTGCGTGCCGCGCGCGTTTGATGGCGCTGGCCAGCATTCTTTGCTGTTTGGCCGTAAAACCGGTGATGCGCCGCGGTATGATTTTCCCTTTTTCCGTGAGAAAACGGTTTAATTTTTCCGTATCTTTATAATCGATTTCGCTGGTCCGTTCGGTAAAAACGGTATAAAAACGGTTGATCTTTTTGCGGAAGGGACGTCCTCCGCGCTCCTCGCCAAAACCGCCGGGTCTTGAACCGGGACGAAAAGACTTTCGTTCGCCGCCGCGCGGCTGATTGGGAGATTTGGTTTGAAAACTGGAAGATCTTCGGATCATCATAAAAGTTATTTTTTCTCCATTCGCTTAATTAAAAGGGAATTTCTTCATCCGGACGAAGTTCTGAATCAGCAATCGGAATCGAGCCTTTTTTAGAAGAAGCCTTGGTGGATTCTCCTTCAAAAATACTGTCGTTGCTTTCCGCGGCCGGTTCTACACTCTCTGCCCCGCGAGCACCGCCGGGACGTCCGAGAAATTGAACATTTTGGGCAATCACTTCCGTGGTGGATCGTTTGGTTCCGTCTTGGGCATCCCAACTGCGGCTTTGAAGCCGCCCTTCCACACAAACCTGGCTTCCTTTTTTTAAATACTCATTACAATTTTCCGCCGTACGTCCCCAAACCACTACGCGGATAAAACTGACTTCTTCTTTTTTTTCACCGCTTTGAGAAGCGTAAGTGCGGTTGATCGCAATCGTAAAACTTGTCACCGCTTGTCCGGAAGGGATGTAACGAAGCTCCGGATCGCGGGTCAAATTTCCAATGAGAAGAACTTTATTGAGACTGGCAGCCATAGAACTCCCGATTAATGCGATACCGGCGCCGGACGATGCCCTTGTCCGGTTGGAGGTGCCGCGGTTTTGGCGACTGGCAATTTTGAGGGACGGATACGTTTGATCGTCACCATAAATTTGATTAAATTTTCCTGAAACTGAAGGGCCTTACGGAATTCGGTGGCCTGAGAAGGGTCCATTTGAAACTCAAGAAATACCATTTGTGCTTCCCGGAATTTACGGATCGAGTATCCGAGTTGTTTTTTTCCATATTCAGTTTTTCCCGTCACCGAACCTTTGAATTTTTTAATCAATTCCTCCACCTGCTGCACGTTGTTCTTCTGCGCATCCGTGGATTGGTCCGGCGGAAAAATAAATATTCCTTCGTATGATTTCACTTCTGATTCTCCTTTGAACTTGGGGACTTTTCCGACATGAAAAAGACCGTCTACAATTTTGAAAGGCTGATCAATCTATCATAAAAGCTATACACTGTCAAAGCTTGAAAATGACGTCCTAAACCTTGATAGCCAAAGCATTTACGGAATTCATCGCCGCCTGAATGGATTCGGTTGCCCATAGCCGGCACGCCTGGGCCCCTTCTTCCAAAACTTTCCTGAGTATTTTTTTCTCGGTGGTTTTAAACCTTTCAAGCACAAAGGCTTCATAACTGGCCGCAGGATTCGAAGGTCCGATGCCGATTCTTAGGCGGGCATATTGATCGGTTTGGAGCAAAGCATGAACGGATTTAAGCCCGTTGTGCCCCCCATCACTTCCTTTGGGCCGAAGACGCAGGCGCCCTAACGGAAGCGCAAAATCATCCACGATTACGAGTAAATCTTTTGTGGGATCGATTTCGAAATGATTGACAAGGCGCTTGACGGACTCACCCGAAAGATTCATCCACGTATCCGGATAAGCCAAAAAAACCGAACAGCCGTCCCATTCCACCGAAGCGCCATAAGCTTTAAGCGCTTTTTTTCTGGAGAGTAAAATCTTCTGTTTCGAAGCGGCCAATTCGATAAGCAAGCGTCCGGCATTGTGTCGGGTGTCGGCGTATTCGATGCCCGGATTCCCCAACCCGACAATTAATTTCATCGCCGATTTTACTTAGCCTTCTTTTCAGCCTTCGGAGCTTCCGGAGCCGCTGCCTTTGCAGCGCCGGCTTTTGGCGCAGCTTCTTCGCCTTCCGCGGCTTCTTCTTTCTTGCCTTTCTCAATAACTTCCGGCTGAGTCGGTCCTTCTTCCGTCGGGACAGCCACTTCTTCTTTCGCGGGAGGATGCAGCGCGGCAACCACTTCGTCCGGATCAAGTTTCAAGGTAATGCCTTTGGGAATATTCAAATCTTTGACATGAACCGCATCTCCGATTTTCATATTCTTAGCATCCACTTCGATTTTTTCCGGAATCTCCGTAGGGAGACATTCCACATCGATTTCGTGATGGATCAAATCAAAAACGCCGCCTTCTTTGACCCCAGCGGCCTCTTCCATATGAAGCACGATCACCGGAACTTTGACTTCAATGCGTTCCGTAAGCGAAATAATGGTGAAATCCACATGGGAAATTTCGTCGGTGACGGGATTATGCTGAATTTCGCGCACCCGGCAGGTGGATTCTTTTAATTTGGTACCTTCTACTTTCAAATTAAGCACCACGTTTTCGCCGGCCTTGGTTTGAAGGGCGGCACGCAGCAGACGGCTATTGACCTCAAGCGACAGGGGTTTCATCCCATGGCCGTAGAGCACGGCCGGAACCGTTCCCTGGCGTCTTAAATTCCGGACAGCCCGGCTGCCGGCTGCCTCGCGTGTTTTCACTGCTAATTCCAAAATATCCATTTCTTATTTCCTCCTTAAATAATATTTTTATTTTTGATTTCGGATTTTTCCGTTTACGCTTCCACTCCGACTTGAGAGAAAAGCGAACTGACGGATTCGTTGCGGTGAATCCTAAAAATTGCTTCCGCAAGAAGCGGGGCAACGGATAACTGAGTAATTTTTTCGATTTTTTTCTCGGACGGAAGCCAAATGGTGTTGGTCACGATCAATTCCTTGATCTGAGACCGCGAAATTCTTTCAATGGCTTCACCCGCCAAAATCGGGTGAACAATGGCCGCGTAAATATCAAGGGCGCCGGCCTCTTTAATGGCCTTGACGGCTTCCACCAGCGAGCCGCCGGTCGAAATAAGATCATCCACAATGATTACGTTTTTGCCCTGCACTTCTCCGATAATATTCATGACATGAGTTTGCGTGGCGTTTTCACGGCGCTTATCCACAATAGCCAGCGAAGAATCCAGTAATTTGGAATAGGCACGGGCCATACGTGTGCCGCCGATATCCGGAGAAACCACCACAACATTTTTTAAATTTTTCTTCTTTAAATAATCCCCGATCACATTGATCGAATAAAGATGATCCACGGGAATATCAAAAAAACCCTGAATCTGACCGGCATGAAGATCCATGGTCAAAACACGGTCGGCCCCGGATTTGGTAAGAAGATTGGCCACGAGTTTTGCCGTGATCGGAACACGCGGTTTGTCCTTACGGTCCTGGCGCGCGTACCCGAAAAAAGGCAGAACGGCCGTCACGCGTTTGGCGGAGGCACGCTTGGCGGCATCGATTAAAATCAAAAGTTCCATCAAATGATCGTTGGGCGGCGTCGAAGTGGATTGAATCACAAAAACGTCTTTGCCACGGATATTGTCGCAAATCTGAACCTGAATTTCGCCTTCCGGAAAACGGCCGCAAATCACATTGGCCGGCGGCGTGCTGAGTAGCGTACCGATTTCCGAAAGAAGTTCGGGATTGGAGTTGCCTCCGAGAACCACGAGTAATTTATCGCTTTGATGTTTTCCATTTTGAGTGCGTATTCCAAACATATTCATCCTTTCCTCTTCAGGCTCCGCGCCGGCACGCCGGCCACGAGTTCGCCTTTTTTGATTTTGCTTCCGCGGGTAATGACCGAACCGGCACCGGTCCTTGCCCTGTCGCCCACCGTCACCGGCGCGACAAACACGGTATCGGATCCAATGAGAACTTTTTTTCCTATTTTGGTTTTATGTTTGCGCTTTCCGTCGTAATTGGCCGTGATGGTTCCGGCGCCGATATTAGTATCATCACCGATTTGGGCATCGCCCAAATAGGTCAAATGTTTGGCTAAAACTTTTTTTCCTAAACGGGACCGGTTGAGTTCCACAAAGCTTCCCACCACGGCCCCATCGCCGATCGAAGTTCCTTTGCGGATTTTGGCAAAGGGCCCGATTTCGCAATCTTTGCCGATTTTGACTCCGGATTCGATATAACTCCAGGGATAAATGACGGTGTCTTTCCCGATGGAAACGCCCGGCGCTACAAAAGTTTGATCCGGGGCCACAAACGTCACTCCCGCGGCCTGATGTTTTTGTATTTCCCTGTTTTTCATAATGCCGATGACTTCTCCCAAATCCTGGCGGGAATTAATCCCATGCCCCTCATCCGGCAAGGCGAGGGGGAAAGCCTCCAGCCGGGCTTTCGACCGGTACAAAACCTCAATCGTATCCGTTAAATAAAATTCGTTTTTGCGATTCGACGGTTTTATCCGGCGAAGCGCTTCAAAAAGCTGTTTTGATTTAAAAAGATAAATCCCGGAATTGACTTCCTGAATCCGGCGTTCAATCTCGGATGCATCCAGCTCTTCGCGAATGGCGTAAAAACGTCCTCCGGCCCTTAAAATGCGCCCATAACCTGCGGGGTCGGCTTGAAGAGACGACAGCACACTGGCGTCCGCTTTAGCATTTCGATGCGCGCCTAAAAACGCTTCTAAAGTTTCACGCTTTAAAAGCGGCATATCCCCCGGCCAAATCAAAATGTCGCCTTGATAACCCCGAAAGGATTTTTTAGCGCATATCACGGCGTGGCCTGTTCCTTTTTGATGGCGTTGATAAACTACTTCGGTTCGGGGAAAGGCGCCGCGTTTTTTTAAGAAAGAACGAACTTGCTCGCCGCCATGGCCGATGACTACTTTCGCCCGGCGAATGCCCAAATCCGCCAGCACTTCCAAAACATAATCCAGAATCGGACGGCCGAAAATCTCATGCAAAACTTTGGGACGGGATGAATGCATTCTCTCGCCGATTCCCGCCGCCAAAACAATCGCCTGCATGGCCGGTCTATCCCTTGATTCCGGTCAGCTTGATCCCTTCCACAAAAAAGCGCTGATTAAAAGCAAAAATCAAAAGAATCGGAAAAATCATCATCACCGAGGCCGCCATGAGAAGAGTCCAGTCGGTTCCATGCAGGCTTTGAAAATAGGCAAGGCCGATCGGAAGCGTGAATTTATCATGGGTATTGATCACAATCAAAGGCCACATGAAATTCATCCAGGAACCCATAAAAGTAAAAGTGGTGAGTGTTGCCAGCGCCGGTTTGGACAAAGGCAGAATGATACGCCAAAAAATTCCGAAATAAGAACACCCGTCGATTTTTGCGGCATCTTCCAAATCTTTGGGCAAAGTTAGAAAAAATTGCCTAAGAAGAAACGTCCCATAAGCGGTAAAAATGCCGGGGACAATCACGGCCTTATAGGTATCAATCCAATGGAATTTCTCGAGCAAAATGAAAACCGGAATCATGGTCACGGCCCCGGGCACCATCATGGTGGCCAAATAGCCGAAGAAAATTTTATTCCTTCCGGGAAACTGTAACCGGGCAAAAGCGTAAGCCGCCATGGCGCTTGTCAGCACCTGGCCCGCCGTAATGCAAAGTGATACGAAAATCGAATTCAGATAAAACGTGGCAAAAGGAACGACTTGCCAAGCTTCGACATAATTTTTCCAGCGAAATGAAAGAGGAAGCCATTCTTCCCACCAATTTTTCTGAAAAGAAAAAACCTGGCCGGGTTCTTTCAAGGAAGTCGAGATCATCCACAAAAAAGGGCCGATCATCGTTATCGCCCCGACGGTCAGAATCAAATAAGAGAATGCCTTTTGAAAGACGACGCGAAGGCGTTGTTGACGTTTGGTCTGTTCTAACGTCAATACTTTGGCGATCGCCTTGGCCTGTTCATAAGCCTGAATCCCTAATTCCGTTGAGGAAGGTTGCATGGATGAATTCATCGGGGGTTTTGGATTTTAATAGTGAACGGTTTTTCCGAAGAAACGCCATTGGAAAAGCGTAATGGCAAAGACAATGATGAAAAGGACCCACGCAATGGCCGCGGCATAACCCATGTTGTGCCATTGAAAGGCGTTGTTAAAAAGATAAAAAATAATGGTGGTGGTCGATCCGTTAGGCCCGCCGCCTGTCATGATATAGGCAGGGTCGAAACCGGCTTGAAAGCCTCCGATCAAACTCATAATACCGATAAAAAAAGTCGTGGGCGAAATTTGCGGCCACGTGACCGCCCAGAATTTTTGCCAGGAATTGGCCCCATCCACTTCAGCTGCATCATAAAGATCGCGCGGAACGCCCTGAAGAGCGGCTAAATAAAGAATCATGTTATACCCCCCCACCGATTGCCACACACTCATAATGATAAGGGCCGGTTTTGCCCAAGCTTCGTCGGTCAGCCAATGCGGGCCTTGCAGAGGGAGTCCGAGCCATTGGCCGAATTTGGCAATCACGGCATTCAACATTCCGAATTCGGGATTGTAAATCAGCCGCCAAAGCATATAAATGGCGACGCCCGAACAAATGGTCGGCAAAAAATAAACCGTACGAAAAAAAACGATTCCTTTAAGTTTCTGATTGAGCGCCAAGGCGAGAATCAAAGAGCCGGCCATGCTGAGAGGAATGGCCAGCATCAGATAAACCGTATTCCAGCTGTATTTCCAAAAAAGCGGGTCGACAAAGAGATTGGTGAAATTAGAAACGCCGACGAATGTCGGAGGCGAAAACAAATCCCACTTCACAAAACTGAGTCCCAGCGAAGCCAGAATGGGAATCGAGGTGAAGATCAAAAATCCGGCCAGGTTCGGAAGAAGAAATCCGTAGGCTGCGATAGCCTCTTTCGTGGAATTTTTCAAGATCATGCCGATTTTACCCACTCCTCACTACGTACAAGAACCGGTGCATGCTTGCCATCTACCACGTCACGGCTGATCAAACATTTAGAAACATTTTTCTCGGAGGGCACATCATACATCACGTCCAGCATCATGGTTTCCAGAATCGTGCGTAAAGCGCGCGCACCGGTTCCTTTACGCATGGCTTGAGCGGCAATGGCGTGAAGGGAGTCCGGCGTAAATTCAAGGTCCACACCTTCCATTTTGAAAAATTTCTGATACTGCCGGATAAGCGCATTTTTGGGTTCGGTCAAAACCCGTACAAGATCGGCTTCGCTCAAACCGTGCAGGGTTGAAACTACGGCAAAACGTCCGATGAATTCCGGAATAAATCCAAATTTGAGCAAATCCTCGGTTTCAACAAGATCAAGAGTTTCGCCCAAGCTGCGTTCACGGGCCCCGCCGAAAACCCCGGCGCCAAATCCCATCGATTTATTGGAAATTCGTTTATCAATCATTTTTTCAACGCCCGCAAATGTTCCACCGCAAATAAAAAGAATGTTCTTTGTATTCACCGGAATATATTCCTGCTGGGGATGTTTGCGTCCTCCTTGGGGCGGGACATTGGCAATCGTCCCTTCAAGGATTTTCAAAAGGGCTTGCTGCACCCCCTCTCCTGAAACGTCGCGGGTAATCGAAACATTGTCGGAGGTTTTCGCGATTTTGTCGATTTCATCGATATAAATAATCCCAAGTTCGGCCTTTTTCACATCAAAATTGGCCACTTGAAGCAAACGCAAAAGGACATTTTCCACATCTTCGCCGACATAGCCGGCCTCGGTGAGCGCCGTGGCGTCGGCAATGGCAAGCGGAACATCCAGAAGTTTGGCGAGCGTGCGGGCAAAAAGGGTTTTCCCGGATCCGGTGGGGCCGATCAGGAGAATATTGCTTTTTTCAAGTTCCACTTCTTCATTTTTAAAGCGGTCTTTAACGCGCTTGAAATGATTATGAACCCCTACGGAAATTTGTTTTTTGGCACGGTCTTGACCGATGACGTATTGATCCAGCTTGGCTTTGATTTCACGCGGTTTGGGAACGATAAGGCCTTCGGACACATCATGATCTTTTACCATCGCTCCGTGGGATTTATCCAGAATATCGCCGCAAATCCTCACGCAAATATCACAAATATAAACGCCCGGTCCTTCGAAAATTTTCTTTACCTCGCGGCGTTTATCGCGTCCGCAAAATGAGCATCTCTCAGCGATCATATGAATCCTCTCCTAAACCTAAATTTTTATCAAAATTCAATGCAAAAGCCTGTTAGGCTTTAGGCTGCCGATTTCTTCTGCTTTCTTTCATTTTCCGGAATATATTTTAATGGATACCGTTCAGGATGCTCTAAAGATTCCAATTCCAAATCAACGTCAAGTTGTTCCCACCGGAGATGAAAACCATGAATTAATTTGACATCAAAAATTTCGGAAACCGTGGCATCGCTAAACCAAGGGAAATCTTGATAAGACAAAAAATATTCTTTGGTTTTAACATACAACCAAATACCATTTTTTGAAATATTGAGAATTTCAACCTTTGAAGTGCTTTTCCCAGGCTTTTGTGATTTCTTCTTTCCGCTCTTCAACAATTTGCCCAATCTCCTTTAATTGTTTTGAATTCAAACCATAAGACTTTACTAAAACTACCTTCGGTTCCAGCCAAAACTTTGCTTCTCCATCTGGACATGTCACATGAATATGAATTCTGGCTTCTTCACGTGAAAAGAAAAGGAAATGATAACTTTTATACCGAAATACTGTCGGGCTCATTTATCTCATTAACTGCCCGGCCTGGGCTCGAACCAGGAATCTTGCCTCCAAAGGGCAGTGTGATACCATTTCACCACCGGGCAACGATGCTTTACTTCAGAAAGTATGACAAACGATAATTCTCCCCGGTGGCTTGTGAAACTTTAATTTTCTACTGAGACTTTCCACCTCTCGCCTGCTTGAGAGGATGGCAAAAATGGTGGGACCGCTTCCAGACATTCTGGCCGTTTGGATTCCAAGTGACTGGAACCGGTTGATACGTTTCTCAATGGATGGCCTGATTTGAAATGCTGAAGCCTCCAAATCGTTTTGGAGGAGCAGTCCCGCTTGGATAACATTACCGCGGTCCAAAAAATTGCACAGAATTGTAACAGCAGGGTTTGCTTTTGTCAAGGAAGCGGCCGGAAGCCTGTGAGGCAGGTTTTGATACACTTTTTTAGTGCTAAGTCCTTTATTATCAAGGACTAACAAAAACCACCAACGGCGCTTCGATGGTCTTCGGCCAATGATATCGCCCCGGCCTCGTCCGGCGGCCTGATTGACGTTCCAAATAAAAAAAGGGACGTCGGCACCCAGATTTTTTCCCATTTGAATAAGCTTGCGGTGTGAAATTTTCAGCCCGTAAAGCCGTTTCATACCTAAAAGAAAAAAAGCCGCATTGGAAGATCCCCCTCCAAGCCCTCCCCCCATGGGAATGCGCTTGGTTAAATGAACCTGCACCCCGCCCAATTTGGGAAAATTTCTTTTCAAAAGCCGGTAAGCGCGGGTAATCAAATTATTTTCACCGGTTTCAAGATCCGGATTCGAACAAGTTAGGGAAAACCCGGAAGCACGTTTGGTTAATTTCAAGGTGTCTTTTAAAGAAATGCGGTGAAACAGGGTGACGAGTTTGTGATAGCCGCTTGGTTGGCGCCCAACCACACGCAGATAAAGGTTTACTTTGGCAGGACTGGAAATTGTGAGGGAATTCATAAAAGTAAGCGAAAAACGAGATTGCTTCGACGATGCTCGGAATATTGCCTCGCAATAACGACGTCACCGTCATTGCGAGGAGTACCGATAGGTACGACGAAGCAATCTCGTCTTTAGAAATTTACGACCAGGATTTTTTCTTGTGACGGTGCTTGCGCAATTTCTTTTTGCGCTTGTGCTTATTCATTTTCTTTTTGCGCTGCTTGCGTGCCCAAGGCATTCGAAGACTCCTTTTGGGTTTTTAGGGAATTACTTTATTTAAAGGATATTCAATAATACCGGAGGCCCCGGCTTTTTTGAGGGCTGGAATCAATTCACGAACCACATGCTCATCGATAATGGTATCGACATCATACCACCCTTCCGCGGAAAGGCTTGATATCGTCGGCTTTTTCAAGGCCGGCAAAATTTCCAGAACTTTTGAAAGGTCTTTTTTGGCGACATTCATCTTGAGTCCCACTTTTTGCTGAGCGCGTATGGCCCCCTCAAGAAGAAGAACGATATTTTCCATTTTCCGGCGTTTCCATTCGTCCTGATAACTTTTTTTGTTGGCGATAAATTTCGGGACGGAGGTAAGAAGGGTATCAATAATGCGAAGGTTATTGGCGCGAAGGCTCGACCCTGTTTCGGTGGCCTCCACGATGGCGTCCGCTAAACGCGGCGGCTTTACTTCCGTGGCGCCCCAGGAAAATTCCACCTCAGCCGTCACTTTGTTTTTTTTAAGATAGTTTTTCGTGGCATTCACCAGCTCGGTGACGATTTTCTTTCCCTGAAGGTCTTTAACCGATTGAAAGGGAGAATCGTTATGAACCGCCAAGACCCACCGCACCGGATTGGAAGTGCGCTTGGAATATTGAAGCTGGCAAAGTTCCACGATGTCCGATTCATTTTCCAATATCCAGTCATGGCCGGTCAGCCCGCAATCCACAATACCGTCTTCAATATAGCGCGACATTTCCTGCGGCCGGAACAAAATGACTTCAAGCTCCGAATCATCGATGGAAGGAAAATAGGAACGGGAACTGACACTGACCACAAACCCGGCCTTTTTGAAAAGCTGATAAGTGGCTTCCTCAAGGCTTCCTTTGGGAAGGGCAATTTTAAGCTTTTTGTTTGTCGGCATGAGGGGGCGATTCTATCTTTTCACTTGTAGGGTGTCAACACCGGCCTTATACTTTTCGCCGCCATGGATAATACTCTAGGACAAAGTTTGGCGGCTTATGTCAGTGCCGGACTCGGCGCCGTCCTCGCCGTTCTCATCGGAGTTTCGCATCGTCAGCTCTGCGCCTTGATCAGTTTTGCGGCCGGCACCCTTTTATCCGTTGCCCTTTTCCATATCATTCCCGAATCCTGGAATGCCGGGCTTCCGGCCTGGGAGATTTTTTTAGCCGTGGCCAGCGGTTACGGCTTTTTCTTCCTGATCAGCCGGTATGTCTCCCATGTTTGCCCCGCCTGCGCGGCCTCTCATTTTGAAAAACAGGAAGAACAATCCGTATCAAAATTCAAAAACATCTTTTTTCTGATGGCCATCGCCCTCACCGTTCACAGCATGATAGACGGCATTGCCATAGCCCTCGCCCCCAGAATGGGACAAGAAGGCGGTTATTCTATTTTCGTCACCGTGGCCGTTCATAAGCTTCCGGAAGGACTTGCGCTTTGTGCTTTTTTGATGAATTCGGGATACGAACGCACAAAAGCATTTCTCGTCGCACTTCTCTTCGAATTCTCAACCGTGATCGGATGGGTGTTCGGCCATGTGATGCTTCTTTACGGCATCCGCGTTTTCTGGCTGCTTCTGGGCATGGTCCATATTTCGGGAGGTTTTGTTTATCTGGCCTTGCATGCGGCCATCGGCGAGAGCCGCGATCATTCCCCGAAATTCGTGATGATTTTTTTTCTGATTGGTTTTGTTTTTATGCTGTTACTGCGGTAAACCGCCCGAGCTTAAATTTCCGTCTCCGGACCGCGTATATCTTTACGCTCAATCCAGCGATTAATGCGGGAAAAAATAATCAGAATGACGAGCGTCAGAAGGGTTGTCAGTAAAGCGGGTTTGTACTGAGCGATACCGCAAGCAAGTCCTATTCCTGCCACAGCAAAAATGCCTGCGGCGGTTGTCAGGCCGCGAACTCCTTGAGGAAAACGGATAATCGCCCCAGCGCCGAGAAATCCAATGCCGCTTACCACTTGCGCCGCAATTCTGGAAGGATCCACTTCCGCTCCGAGCGGCTTATAAATTTCGTACATTTCGATGGAAACCAGCATGATCAAGGCCGAACCCACGCTCACCAGGGAATAGGTCCTAAAACCGGCGTCTTTGCCGTGCCGTTCCCTTTCCAGGCCGATGAGTCCGCCCAGAAAAGTGGCCATGATAAGACGAAAGGCAATATCCAAATCATTGGGGGTAACACTAAACCATTCGGGCATATCTTATTTTCGGATCAATACCGGAAAATCTTAATTGACTTGTTCGTCATCCTGAACGAAGTGAAGGATCCAGTGAGATTCTTCGGCAGAACGACGTTACAGATTAGGATTGCCTGTGAGCGTAAGTTTTGAGCGGCGGCCTTTCCGGTAAAGCTCGAAACCGCGGCGGGCAATCATGGCGCCGTTATCGCTTGTCAAAGAAAGCGGAGGAAACCAAATCTCATAGCCTCGATTTTTTCCTTCGCGGCCCAAAACTTCCCTCAAATGAGAATTGGCGCTGACACCGCCGCCCACCACAATGTTTTGCACTTCTTTCAACGCAGCGGCAGCAAGCGTTTTTTCGACAAGCCATTTCACCACAGCCTCCTGAAAACTGGCGGCCATATCCTGAACAAACTTCTCATTTATCGTTTTCTCACGGCGCACTTCATAAAGCACGGCGGTTTTAATTCCGCTGAAACTAAAATTAAACGGATTATCTTGTTTGGGTTTTGTAAAGAGGTACGCCTTGGCATTCCCCGTTTTGGCGAGTTTATCGATGACAGGCCCGCCGGGATAACCAAGTCCCAAAATTTTTGCGACTTTGTCATAGGCTTCGCCGACGGCATCATCCACGGTCGAGCCAAGGATAAGCGCTTTTCCTTTTTCATGATAAGAAAGGCTGGTATGGCCTCCCGAAACCAAAAGCCCGATATATTTTTGAGGTTCTTTTTTTCCAATAAAATTGGCCGCGAGATGCGCTTCAAGATGATTGACACCAATGAATGGAATTCCGAGCTCGTAACCAAGCGCTTTGGCAAAAGAAACGCCGACTAAAAGAGAGCCAATTAAGCCCGGCCCTTCGGTGACGGCGATAAGATCGATATCGGATTTTTTGATTTTGGCTTCTTTCAACGCCCGTTCGAAAACAAAATCGATTTGTTCTAAACAGTGGCGCGAAGCGATTTCCGGCACCACTCCCCCAAACGCCTTGTGGCGGAAAAGGCTTGAGGAAACGATATTTGAGAGAATTTCATTGCCGTTTTTTAAAACAGCGCAGGAGGTTTCGTCGCAGGAAGTTTCGACACCGAGAGTAATCACGAGGAAGGAATTAATTTCTTTCGCAAAATCTCATTGGCCATTTTGGGATTGGCCTTACCCTTGGTTTCTTTCATTAATTGGCCCACAAGAAAACCGAGGGCCTGCTCTTTTCCGGCTTTGAAATCTTCCGCGGACTTAGGATTGGCGGCGATAATGCGTTCCGCCACTTCTTCAATTAATTTGGTGTCCGTGACTTGCACCCAGCCTTTTTCTTTCACGATATCAGCGGCGGATTTCCCGGTCTCAAACATCAGAGGGAGAACATCTTTGGCGATTTTTCCGGAAATCGTATTGTTTTCGATAAGCTGAATAAGGCCGGCCAAGGCCCCGGGTTTTACGGGCGAAGATTCGATGGTTTTTTTATTTAAATTGAGAAGCGCCAAAAGTTCGGACTGAATCCAATTGCTGACGAGTTTGGCATTGACTTTATGGCTTAAGCATGCCTCGTAATAATTGGCCAGAATTTTGTCTTCCACCAACACATAGGCATCGTATTCCGAGAGGCCGAAATTTTTGATAAAGCGTTCCGCGCGCTGGCTGGGAAGCTCCGGCAAAGTCTGGCGGATTTTTTCTACGGCTTCACGGGAAATGGTAAAAGGCACAAGATCGGGCTCCGGAAAATAGCGGTAGTCATGCGCCTCTTCTTTGGAACGCATGGAAAAAGTCTGGCTTTTATCGTCATTCCAAAGCCGGGTTTCTTGAACGACTCTTTCGCCGGCCTCGATCAAATCGGTTTGGCGTTTGATTTCATAATGAATGGCCTTTTGCACGGCCTTGAAAGAGTTGAGATTTTTGATTTCAGCCTTGGTGCCGAATTTGGTTTCGCCGGTTTTTCTCACCGAAACATTGGCGTCACAGCGAAGCTCGCCCAGTTCCATATTGCATTCACTGACTTCAAGGTATTGAAGAATGGCTTTGAGCGCCACCAGGTATTCATAGGCTTCTTCCGGGGATCTTAAATCGGGCTCCGAAACAATTTCCAAAAGCGGAACACCGGCCCGGTTATAATCCACCAGACTGCCGTCACGAATCCCTTCATGCAAAAGTTTTCCGGCATCTTCTTCTAAATGAGCGCGTGTAATGCCGATTTCTTTTTTATAGGGCTCCCCTTTTTCATTTTTACCTTCGATCACAAGCTTGCCGCCATTATTGACCGGCATATCGTATTGAGAAATTTGATAGGCCTTGGGAAGATCGGGATAAAAATAATTTTTGCGGTCGAATTTGAGACGTTCACTGACATGAGAATTAATGGCAAGCCCCACCTTCATGGCAAGCTGAAGCGCCTTTTCATTTAAAACCGGAAGCGACCCCGGCCAGCCGAGGCAAACCGGGCATGTGTTCTTATTGGGCTCCGCGCCGAATTCCGTGGGACATGAGCAAAAAAGCTTGGACTTTGTTCCAAGCTGCACATGCACTTCCAGTCCTATGACAGGTTCGTAGGTCATTTTCGTTTGATCGGTAAGCGGACAACTTTTCCATCTCGCCACACAACCGCCGGAACACCCGCTAATTCATGTTTAGTTATAGCTTTCTCCACTGCTTTTTTGAGTGCTTTCTCTGCATTTTTATGAAGAGTTGTAACATGCCGTGATTCATTTGCCTTTGTCATTTGGCCTCCGCCAATTCTAATATGCGTTTATAAGATACTGCATCTTCAACAATTATTTTATCCATTTTTTCTTCTGCAATTAAGCGGGGGGCGTTCTCGGAATTATCAAAAAGCATCCATGAATCCAAAATTGTTTCATAAAGAGAAAAGAAATTTTTAATTCCTTTATGAAACCGGCGGCGTACTACTTTCTCAGATATATTATGTCCGCCCATCTTAACTCGAGCAGCAACACGTGCTAAAGAAAGCTTAACATCAGGAATCCAAAGAAAAAAAAGATGAATTTTGTAACCTTTCTTTTTGTATTGTTTCAACCGCGAGAGATAAGCCACACCTGATAATGTTGTCTCAAATGCAAAATCGATTTTTTGAGTCACATAAGCTTCAATCTGTTTGACCTTCCCCAAATCAGTGGACGTTTTGTTAAGAGAAAATAGCCGCAGCCGTTTCTCTTTCTTTTTTTGCTTCTTTTTTTCTTTCTCTTTGTGAATTCTGTGGATATGTGGATAACTCACTCATGCCGCAGCCCGGCTTTCGTATTCAAAAGGACTCAAAAATCCGAGCGTCGAATGAGCACGCTTGCGATTGTAATACATCTCCACATATTCAAAAATCTTTCTCTTTGCTTCCTCTCGGGTTAAGAAACGGCACCGATGAATCAGCTCCACTTTCAGCGTGTGGAAAAAACTCTCAGCAACCGCATTGTCCCAGCAATCGCCCTTGCGGCTCATGCTGCCGATAAACTCGTTCCGGCTTAAGATCGCCTTGAAGTTGTTTCCAGCATACTGACTGCCGCGATCCGAGTGACAAATGAGCCCCTTCCCGGGATTGCGTCTCAAAATCGCTTGCATCATAGCCTGAGTCACCAACGTATCCGCGATGGTTTTATCCATAGCTAAGCCCACAACACCTCGCGAAAATAAATCCAGCACAGCCGCCAGATACAACCAGCCTTCCAATGTCCAGATGTACGTGATGTCTGAAACCCATACTGCATTCGGCTTCTGGACCATAAAATTCCGTTCAAGCACATTCGGCCATACCGGATAATCGTGCTTTGAATTCGTCGTCACACGAAACCGGCGCTTCTGGATAGCAATTATCCTGGCAACCCGCATGACCTTCGCCACCCGGTTCTCTGAACAGCAAATAGACTCAACGTTATTGAGCTGATTCCAGATCCGCGGACTTCCGTAAGTGCTCTTGTTTTCCACGAATATCCGTCTTATTTCAATGAGCAATTTCTCGTTTTCAAGACGCCGCCGACTCTTCGGTCGCTTCCTGAACGCGTAATACCCGCTCCTCGATACTTCCAATGCACGGCACATCTTCTCGAGCGGAAACCCCGTACGGTTGGCGTCTATGAACTCAAACCGTTGTCGGTCGGTTTTGAAAATATGCCGACTGCTTTTTTTAGGATGTCGCGCTCCATCTCGACTTCCCTCAACTGACGCCTTAGCGCTCCCAGCTCGCTCAAATGCCCTTTACCCGGGAATGCCTTATCTCCCTGGTCTCCAAACTTTTTCTTCCAGTTGTAGATTTGCGTCGCATGAATCCCAAGGCTTCGTGCTACTTCTGCGGCCGTATGGCCGCCCTCTGTGACCATTTTAACCGCAGAAATCTTGAAATCCCGATCAAATCGCTTCTTTTTTCCGTTTTCACTTCCCATTGGACACCCTCCAGTTTTCGAGCCGGCTTCATCCTAAAACCAACTCTTCGTTGTGTCCACTTTTTCGGGGGAAGATCA
>JACPXL010000016.1 GCA_016196555.1 Candidatus Omnitrophota bacterium
ATTATTGTTACCTCTGATGGAACATTTAAGAAAACGCGTCAAGATACCTCTGGGAGAATCATTCAAGAAAAACTCGAAAGTTACGGGATTCATCCAAGCTATATCATCCTCCCCGATGACAAAAATCTTATTTTAGAAAAATTGAAAGAACTCTGCGAACAGGATATTCATCTCATTTTAACAACCGGAGGAACAGGGCTAGGCCCTAGAGATGTTACCGTAGAAGCTACAAAAGAAATTATCGATCGTGAAATCCCTGGGATCATGGAAGCCGCACGTTCTTACGGACAAAAGCGTACCCCTTACGCCATGCTCTCTCGAGGTCTTGCAGGACAAAAGAGAAATACACTCATCGTAAACCTCCCGGGATCTTCCAATGGGGTACGTGAAGGCCTGAATGCGATTTTTCCGTCTATTTTACATGGCTACAAAATGATGAGAGGTTTAGGGCATTGATGAAATCAAAATCCAAATTTTGGATTCGTTCTCGCAACAAAAGGAAAGTATACGTATGAACCATCTCACCTTTTCGCTTCCTATCGTATTCTTTTTCATTGCCTTTTCCTATTCGATGGTAGGTTTTGGAGGGGGTTCGTCTTATTTGGCTATTCTTGTTTTGACAGGACTTCCCTATCAGAACATTCCACCCACGGCGCTCGTATGCAATCTCATGGTCGTAGGCGCTGGATTCTGGAACCATTATCGTGCAGGTTATTTTCAACCTCGTCTGCTCATTCCTTTTATGATGACATCTATTCCATTGGCCTATCTCGGTGGAGCTATCTCCATTTCAAAAGAACTTTTTTCTTTTTTACTGGGGCTTGCCCTCTTGGCTGTGGCCCTACGTATGTTTATTTCTGAAAAAAAATTTGAAAATACAACACCCGTTCCCTGGCAAAGGGCTTGGTTCCTGGGCCTTCCTCTGGGAGGAGGGCTTGGCTTTATCTCCGGACTTTTAGGGATCGGTGGCGGAATTTTCTTAAGCCCTCTCCTTCTCATGATGCGATGGGTTGAATTAAAAGAAGCAGGCGCCTGTGCAAGTTGCTTTATTTTTGTTAACTCATTTTCAGGACTTCTGGGACATCTCAAATGGGGCCATGTTGATACCCATCTCTTGACTGCGCTAACCGTTGCTGTTTTTCTAGGAGGACAAATCGGATCACGAGTTGCCCTGCGACATGTTCCCAACATTCAATTGACCAAGG
>JACPXL010000034.1 GCA_016196555.1 Candidatus Omnitrophota bacterium
GATTCAAGCACCGGCAGCTGCGACAAAATCATCAGCCCGGAATGTTCAGGGTGGAAAACAAGATAAGCAAACTTGGCCTTTTGTTTGACGTCCTGGGCCCAATCCGGATTAAAAACTTCCTGAAGGCAGACAATGTCCGGTTTGATTTCTTTTAAATTTTCGAGAATGACTTTCCAGCGAAGTTTCCACGGGCCGCGCTCTTGCCAGGTATTGAGGGAAAGAATTTTGAGTGTTTCCATTTTATTTTTCCGCGCGGATTTTCTTTAGTATTTCAATCATGGTTTGACGCACGCTCGATATCGTTTTCGCAACTGAATCCGCCTCTCCCGTATTGATTCGCACCGGTTTTCCGACAAACAGCCGGAACTCAGTCGTTTTTTCCAAATACCAAGAATGTTTGGGCAAAGCGTCACCGGTCCCGTCAATGACAACCGGCAAAACTTCGACATTTTCATCCTGGGCCAGCCGGAAGGCTCCCGGTTTAAAATCGTGAATTTCACCGTCAAGGCTTCGTGTGCCTTCGGGAAAAAATAAAACGCTCATTCCGTTCTGAAGATGCCGGTGGGCGGCATTCATGGCGATTTTGGCGCTTTCGTGATTGCCGCGTACAAGCGGGATATAACCGGTATTTTTCATATGCCAGCCGAGAAACGGAATCGAGAAAAGTTCTTTCTTGGCCAAAAATTTGAATTGAAGCTCGAGCCCGGCCAGGACCACGAGAATATCGAGAATGCTTTGATGATTAGCGACAATCACATAATGCTTCCCCGGTTGAATATTTTCTGTGCCCCCGCGCTTGAGTCTCCAAACCAGGCTGGTCACAATGATAAAACGTGCCCACCAGCGCGCCACAAGATGTTCCAATCTTCTGCGGCGGCGGTCAAAAATGAGGGAAAAAGGCGTCAGGACAATCAAACCGAAAAGCTGGCAGGCAATGGTAAAGAAAACCGCCATCAGCCAGGCCAAAAATGAGATCGGGGCGCTAACCCACGCATTCAGAGTACGTTCCGTATTTTTCATAAGCGGTTATTCTAATGGCCTGGTCATTAAAAGAAAATACTAATTTTCCCCTTATGTTGGTATAATTTCGCCATGCCAACCCGGGACGAAGTGATTGCAGTCGCTAAACAGTGTTTTGATCCTGAAATTCCAGTCAATATTTGGGATTTGGGCCTTCTCTACGATATCGATGTGGATAGCGAAGAGAGCGCCGTCAATATCCGCATGACCTTGACCTCGCAGGGCTGCCCCGCCGCCCAAGCCATTCCCGATGATTTGCGCACAAAAATCGTGAAAGGTCTCGGCGTTAAGACCGTCAATATTCAGCTCGTGTTTAATCCCCCCTGGACTCCGGAACGAATCAGCGAAGAAGGCAAAAAGAAACTCGGCATTGGAGAAGAATAAACCGGCTCCATGACTTCCTCTTTTCCGGATTCGGTTTTGCAGCTTTATCACGAAGCCCTGCAGGACAATCGCAAAAATCTGCACGATTTGGCGGTAGAAAAACTGAACCGTGTCATCCGCATGCTTGAAGACTTTTCCGCCAAAGGCGGATCCGCCTCCGGCGGAGAAGACGCTTATGAGGCCCTCTCGGTCATTCTCTACAATTTAAAAAAATACGATGAAGCTATCGCCATAATCAAAAAATGGATCGCGATCAATCCCAATTCCATTATGTCCCACACCAATCTTTCGCGCTGTTACGTGGCCAAAGGAATGATTGCGGAAGCTGAGCAGGAACAGTCCGAGGCACGGCGCCTGACGTGGAAGGCTGAGCTTAAAGGCAAAAAAATGGAAATGCCGAAAGTGGACTTTGAGGCGCAAATTGCGCGCTTTAAAAAGGTCATCGACCTTGATCCCAACGATGTGCTCGGCTATTTCAGCCTCGGCAATGCTTATTTGGACTCAGGCCGCAAGCGCGAAGCGGTGGACACTTTTGAGAAAGCCGTCAGCGTAGACCCTAAACATTCTTCGTCTTATCTTGGATTGGGAATGGCGCTTGAAAGTTTGGGCGATTTTGAAAAGGCGAAAAAGATTTATCTGCAGGGAATCAAAGTTGCCGAAGAACGCGGCGATATGATGACCGAGAAAAAAATGCAGTCCCGCCTGAATAAAAATTAGGCCGCTTTTCCAACCAGTTTCTTGGATTCGAGTACACGGGTAAGGCGCTGGAGATAAGTTCTGAATTCAGACCGGCTGACGGTCACAATCAAACGCGGGCCGTTGGGAGTATTTTCAATTCTTCCTTTTAAAACATCAGCATGAAGCCCCGGCAACAAAACACGCGATACTTCTTTCAGCAATGGGCGAATTTCAGCCGAAGAAACGGCATTCCAACCATTAGGCCTTTTCTCAAGCATGGCCACGGCCAGTCTAGCTTGCAGCAATATTTCCATTCGCTTCAAGGAAGGATCTGTTTTAATGCCCTCAGAATCACTGATTCCAATCTGTACGACATTAGGATTGCGTAAAGGTTGAGGATTGTTTGCTTCCATCACGGGAATATCATAAACACCATCCCCTCGATGCGTGTTCATATTTCCAACCGTGGTCACGGTCCTGCCGGCCTGCTGAATTTGATCGAGATATTGATTAATTGCGCGCGCATTCGGACCTGTCACAACCAGCCACTTGACCCTGCCGTCTGCAAGTGCGGCATCCACCCAATCCTGAACTACTGCGTTGTCATCTCCCCCAATGCGAATACCGAGAGGGAAAGTTTGTTCTCTTGTAACCTTCGTGGGCTTACTCCAACGCGCAGTTAAAAAGTCAATTGCAGGCGTAAATGTCTGGTCCACAACCGGGGCTGTCGCTCTCTGCACCATTTCAGCAATCGGAACAAGCTGAGATATTTCGACCGAAAGAGTTGGAGCCGTAATCAATCCCGTACGGAGAGTGACTAAAAATGCCGGAATAGCAGCACCCGGCATTGCCGCAATCGCGGAATTTTGATCAAGCGCAAGAATCGCGGGCCTAATTCCTAACGACACTTGAAATCTTTCAGAAAGTGCTTCAAGTCCTGGCGTAGATAGAGTGGGTATTCTTTCGATATCTCTCATTTCTGAATTTGCCCCTATGAATTTAATGGGAAAATTATCCTGTAGCTTTTGAACACTATCTTCTACACTAAAAGCATCATGCAGCAGAGCATTCGGAGCTGCATTCGATAAATCTCTGAGCTTACTTTTGGGTCCGTCTGAAGTATAAGTATTAAGATCTTCCCGTTTATAAGCTGCCACAAAAAGAATAGTCTTGCCTATCACGCGATAATAAACACGTTTTGTACGATTCGTCAGTTCCATATCATACAAATACTTCCAATCCCGGTCTTTTTTAGTTCGCGATGATGGCTGAGCTAAAATTTTTTCAAGCTTATGAGCAAATTCTAATCGGCTAGGGGGATCTGAAATTTGCCCGACGATATCAGTCCATCCGGTAGAAGTAAATCGGACGCTGTCACCTTTTTTTGAAATTTCAACAATCTTAGATCCATTGGTCCGGCGGTGAAGAGTGTAAATTATTCTATGCTGAGTTGTTTTTTGGATTTCTCCTTCATTAAGCCATTGTTCGACCCACTGAACAATTTCTCCGGTTTCCGTTTGCAAACCGTCAAGACTCGATCTCCTTCTGCTCCAGCGAAACGCCGGATCGCTTGTTGCAATTTCATGCTTAGAATTTCCATGTAAAAGCCGCAAAGCAGCTTCGACATCGCTAAGAGGTGTTCCAGCTTGCACTTTAAATCCTGCAGCTCTTTGAAATTTTTTGACGGGTAATCTAGCGAATATTCCTTCGAGCTGTTGCAATACAACAGGATCATCGACCTGTTCCCATTTCGAATGATCAGTTAACGCCCCAGCGACATCAAAACCTTTCCGAGTAATAAAAAAATCGCGGGCGATGGTTTTTTCTTTTCCCGATCGAACAACTCCCGCTTTTTCGCTCAAGTAGGTTAATAAAGATTCCCACGGGGTTACCCGCTGGGCCTCGACTGTTCTGGTAATGACTTGTTGGGTTTCACGCTGGCTGACCCGCTGAGCAATTAAATTACGCTCGGCCGGAGAAACAATATCCATCCAAATGCCAAAAGCCGTCAACCATCCACTTTTATTAAAAACAAAATAGATTTTTCTAACACCTGCTTTTTTCGCCAGATTTTCAATCTCCGCTGTAGCAGGTCCGGAGTTAGGTATGAGTTCATATATTAAGTTGTCCTGAGATATCTGAGCTAGTCCTCGAATTAAAGCACTGGAACTTGGTATTACTTTAAGGGACTGTAAACGACTTTTACCCCAAGCCGTATTAAAAAACTCTAGAAATTCCTTATCGAATTTGTCTTCGTTAAAACTTTTCCCGGCGGATAATTCCTTAAATCGGGCTGTCAGGACTTCCATAATTTCGGTTCGATCTTCAAGAGTGACGGCGACTTTGCGATTCCCTTCATTATATCCGACATAAGCTGGGCTTGAAACCGTGGATAAATCCGGTGTACGCATTTCGGAGCGTGAAGTTCCAACACGAGGAGTGCTGGGCAAAACCCATTGCTGCACAACGGGCGCGGAAGTAATTTCAAGCCTCTGCGGCAATTTGGCAAGCGGATGCTGTTCGGTTTCTCGAGAAGCATTCATATTACTCGATTCACTCGATGCAGGAGGTCTCACGGTTGTTGTTGGCCACGTTATTGGAGAAACTGGAGCCGGCGCGGCAGGTTTTAAAGGCCGGCGCGGCCCAAATTGAATTCTGATTTCCTGACCCGGTTCAAGCTCAGAACTTAAATTTAAAGACGTCTCTCCCAAAAGCACAGCAGCGATAATGACATTGTAAAGCGAGAACCGCATAGACCTTAAAATGGCCGCAACATTTGTTCTGATTTCCACCCTAAAAATAATAAACGGCGCTGCGGTGTCGGCTCCTTCCACAGAAACAAGGGTGCCGAGTTTTTCGCTTTCCGGAATTCGAGCCAGGATTGGGTCCATATTTAACTTGGTCATGGGAAGAGGTTTTTGGGCTGTGATCTTTGCGTAAAAACTTTCTTCCTCACTTGTAAACATTTCGTTGGGATAAAGAATCAGATCGACGGTATCTCCAGGACGAAGGACTTCGTCAAAATTTAAAGGTCTTTTTTGGAAATCTTTTCCTTGAACTTCGGCAATAAGAACCGGCATTTGCGGAGGCAATTGCGCCAGAATATGCCCGAGAGTTCCGCCGGCTTTAATTCGAAATTCTTTCGTGACGATTTTTTCATCTGAAACATGAATCGTAATCCGCACCGTGACGCCTGCCTCCGCGGCAATTTCACGTCTCGCGCCGCCAATTTCAATCAAATCCAGCCCGCCACGCATCGGAGGCAAATGGATTAAATTGGTTCGGCCAAAATCCTTCAGAATCAAATCTCCCAAATCAACCTTGGGAGACCGGATCAGCGCACCCGGTAAAGCGGTAGAAGGGGCAAAAGCAATTCTCCGCATGCCGTATCCTGAATCTACGCGAATCAATTCAATTTGTGATTTTTTAATCACACTTCGCCTGACCAGAAAATGCGTTTTATCCTGATAAGGCGATTCCAGAAGCGCGTATTCATGGACCTTGCCGTCATTTTCCAAATTTTCTAATTCAATCACTCCGAGAAAGACCGTCAATTGAGGAAGAATCGCTTCTTCAAAACTGCGAGTTGCCGGGTTAAACGCACGCGCTCCGGTTTGAATGTCATTAAAAATGAGCATTTCAACGCCATCAATGCCGCGATCTCGATTGCCTATCTCACGAAGAAGAGGCTCGACCTGAAAACGATCTTCACCAACCCGTGAAGGTTCAGGTTGTTCCAATGGTTTGATTTGAAGCGGAGTCAGAGCTTCGGCCTTTCGGGCCTGCAAAATAATACCCGCGATAATATTTTTTTCATCCGCCGTGGAAGGTTTTTCTCGAACCGAAAGCCCTGCCGCCATTCTTACCAATTCCTTTTTATCCTCATCCTCCGTTCGTAATTCGGATTGACTAGTTTGTCTTACAAAATTCCTTTTAGCGGCTTCTATGTCCCGCTCGATTTTAGGGGTAATCTTGACTCCATAAAGTTCTAATTTCGATCTTAGCTCTCCATCAGTCGCAACAAATGTTTGATATCCCACTTCTACTAGCCAATCTCCCCCACCCTTGCCAGGACGATATTCAAATTTCGTTTTGGACGCTCGCTCCAGCCCCTTTGCAATCCTCAAACGCTTATCGGCCCATAATATTGCCCCTGCAACGAGCCCTATACCTATAGCGCTTATGATGATCTCCGGTTCTATTTGCCGCATTTCGGATTGACTAGTTTGTCTTATAGGATTCCGTTTAGCGTCTGCTATATCTTGCTCGATTTTAGGGGTAATCTCGACTCCATAATCTCCTAATTTCAATCTTAGTTCCGCATCAGTAGCAAAAAATGTTTTATATCCCGCTTCTACTCGCCACACTCCCGAACGATTATCAGGACGATATTCAAATTTTGTTTGGGATGCTCGCTTCAGCCTCTCCGCAAGCATCAAACGGTTAACGCCCCATAAAGCTGATATTGCCAATACACCGATCCCTATAGCACCGATAATCTCGGGCCCTGTTTGCCGCATTTCGGATTGACGGGCAATCCTATCAATGGGCTCAAGCACAATATTTAAAATATCCGGGTTAAGATTCTTCTTGCGATCTTTCAATTCGAAACCCCATGGAGATTGTCTGGCAACCTGCATAAAGTTATTAAATTCCAGCCACGTAGAATGCTCAGGGGTTTTTGTATCTCGTCTCCATTCCGACAGGTATCCTGTGTATTTGATTTCGCTTTTTGGATCGATTGTTCGCGAACCGTCAGGACCGATCTTAGCAGACATAGCCAACCGGACGGTGCCAATCGGTCTGAGTGTCGTTGTCGATTGAACTTCATAGGTCAGCTCGAGTCTGGGGTCAGGTCTTTTCAAAGCGGTTTTAGAGGTTTCATTTAAAGTAATTGTCCAATCCTCTTGTCCTCTGTTCAAAGAATAATTCCATGTTATCGGGACTTTGGTTGCATCATCAGACTTGCTTTCTAATCCTTTAATGTTTCTTTTTTGAACACGCCAGGTAAATTGCAGACGCAAAACTCCGTTTCCACTAAAATCCTTGATAAACTCGATGGCATAGGCGGGCATAAATTTTTGTAACGTTTCACGCAAACTTTCAAGTTGACTTTCGATTTCAGCGTCTCCTAACCGGGGCGGCTTCACATCAAGTTGAAAAGCGTTCAGCCTCTCCTCGCCCTCGCCAAATTTAAGTCTTCCTTCTTCGCGAACACCCCATTCACCGAATTGAATTTGGTCTATATTTTGCGTCTGTTTATATTTTTTGAGTTGATCCGCTTCGCTCAAGATGGCCATGATATCTACTCTGCTGACATATCGTTGCCTAAGGATACGTTCCAGCGAAGATTGCAAGGTGCTATTTTGCAGATCCGGCTCTTTCACTTCGGGCGCTTCGGAGCCCTGAAAAACCGGATGTTTATCATTAAAAGGCACACCATTTTTGAGCTTTTCAAGCCAAGCTTCAATCCTCACAAGAAGTTTGAGGGACATACCAGTAGTACTCATATCAAAAGCAACAGTCTCAACAACACCGGCAGCATTTAGATCTATTGATACTTCTTTCGGAGGTCGAGACGGCATCGTTATGTAATAGACGAGTTTTCTAGGAGGACTCTTGAGGTCGAGCCGATCGCTTTTATCTTTATCTGTATTAAGGCTAAAAAGCACGTCGACATCAAACCGTTCTTTACTTCCTTCATCATATCGCTCATCAATTCTGATTCGAAAAGACTCCGGCCATCCATTTTTTGTCGTCAAAGTCTCCGGTATAAAATAAGCAGAGAAGTCCGGCGGCTCCTGGCTCCGCAATTCGGAGTGGGAAGCAACGGTCATGGCTTTGCCAACCAGATTTAGAAACTTGGCGACAAGAGGAAATTTTTTCTCGCCGAGGCCGTTCCAGGCAAAATAATCGGCAAGTGGTTTTCGAGCCTCCGTACTGCCAAATTGGCTTATTGCAGTTATCAAGAAAAGCCGCTTGGCACGCGCAATACGGGCAGCGCCATTTCTGTTATCAGAATCAGCCTTTAATAAACCTTGAATAGCCTCTTGTGCTGGCTTTTTCACATACTCAGGAGAATTAAATTCTCTCGCCAAATCCTCAAGCTGTTGCCGAAATGACTCAGCCAATAGAATGCCTTGAAACAATTCTTTATTTGTTAGAATTACTTCATATTGCCGCAATTCGGATTGGTTAACTCCTCTTATCACATTAGCGACTAATTGAGGCGCGGCATGAGGACCCATGCCTGCTCCTCTCAGCAAACTATCAAGCTCATCGATGATATCCTGTAGGCTAGAGCCATTCAGCCGGCGAGAAGCATAAAAATCGGACACCGCCTGATACACAGGGGAATCAGGATAAAGAACCCCTTGAGGAAGGTTTTCATACGAAGAAAGCGCAAAAAACACAGTTGTAATTTCCAAGGACGGCCGGGGATATTCTTCCAGCCCTTGTCCAATGATTGCTGCCACTTCATCTGGAGAAAGTGAACGAATGTCACGCAGCCCTAGGGAAACTAGAATTTCATCGGCGATCGCACCGTCGCTCAATTGATAAGGTTTGTAAGTTCTATACACATCCGTTACAGCATCAGAAAAATCTTTATCTGAAACGATAGCTTCGTTAAAATTTCTCTCACGCAATATCTCCAAAACATTTTTGACGCCGTCCTCAATGGAACGGGACTGCTCTTCCGCCGGACGCCTGGAGGTGCTCCAGATTTGATACGCAGCATAACCAGCTACTCCGGCTAATGCGATGTAGACGACCGGTGTTACGATTTCACTCGGCAACCTTGCCATCATTTGATCAATCAGATTTTGCCGCATTTCGGAGCGGATAGAGTTTTTATTTTCCAATTGAGCCGCAAACTTCTCAAAAAGAGCGTTTACCTCGCGTGTCATAAACTGCAGCTTATATTCCGAAGGGCCCGAAGATGCGATGATGTTTTCATCAATCCTTACAAACCATCCTAAATTAGTTTTTCCATTTGCCGCAGATCCTTCTTCAACAACGATTTCTCTTTTTATTTGATCCGCTACTTCCCCCGCCAGTGTGCGCAAATCGCGCATAGGCCCTCCTGTCAGCCATAACATATCTCCTTTGTGTGCAGCGTCATATTCTTCAGCAAAAATATCCGTCGCGATTTCTCCAATCCGATCAATTAATTGCTCGGCAATCTGCAGTAAAAATTCTTGGGGAGGCTTTTTATCAGACGTTGCTCTTTGATTTTCTTTTGCTATAGCCGGCGATAACACGTGATTCAAAAGCTGGACCGGATTGTGCGTGCGATCCGACGTGGAAGAACCCCACAATGTTGCATTCGAATCCGTAGCTAGATGTCTTAAATATTCTATGCTCGCTTTAACAAATTGTGCTGTATTCACCCGCGGTTCGGAGCGGGCTGTTGGACTCGTTATCTCCATGATTCTGCTTGCTACGCTGGCTATTCTGCTGTATCCTCCAGAAACAAACTGGGAAAGGAATGAATAAAATGGAAATCCTTGTAACCCTCTCCATAATGTCCCTAATAGGAATCGTATACCACCTCTTGAGCCATCGGAAGCGCTCGCATTAAAATCTCCCCTCGCTAGTTCCTCTGCTGTCCGTTTTTCTGTCTTTTCGCTCCGCAATTCGGATTGGGAAAAAGTTACTTTTTTAGGAATAGAAGCGCCGTCTTCCCGTTCATATTCATAAGTTGTTACCGTTACCTCCGGGTTTGCCCAAAGTTTCGACGGAGCAAATTGGACGACCCGTACTAAATTTCCCTCTTCATCTATTTGATTCACTTTCGCTCTTGCCAGAAGCCATGCTGATAAATAATCGTCTTGCCCGAAAATTGCATTGGACAATTTTCTTGTCGGCAGCATCATTTCGTACGCCTTTAAATAAGCAATGCCACGATTCCAGCTTCGGTTTTCACGCTCAGTAGGAGAAGCATTAGGAAGATCGGCGAGGAGCGTTTGATAAAAATAAGCCGTGCCGGAGATGCCGACAACTGCCGACAATAGCGCAACTATGAGTGTGAGTTTTTTGAAACTCATCGGCTTGCGCATTTCGGAGAAGGGGGGCATTGATTTTACTTTCTCAAGCCGGGTTTTATAAAAATCCCGAATAATAGCATTGCTTTTTCTTTCACCAAGCGATTGAGGCTCTTTCTCTAATTGCTCCCTTTCTCGAATCGCGCTCTCCAAAGCCTTCTGTGATTTTTGGCCTGGGTAAAGGCCCGCTCCTTGGCCTCCAAAGTAAGGCATGTAAAAATTGTCTGCCGCAATTGGTGCGTTTAACATTTTAATGAATGCTTCGAATGCCCGCGGACTTGTCGCAAAGGCTTCCACATAAGCAAATGCATCATAAGATTCACCCCCGTCAGCAGGGATTACGTGCACATGCCAAATGCCGTCTGAATCCTTCCAAATGGCCGGCCAGAGATAAATAGAAGTTTGTTTAAATCTCGATCCATTATTCACCATGGGTAAAAATTGATCGGAAGAAAGCCAAACAAAGAATTCATAAAACTGATCTGTAATTTCCTGCGCCAATTGCGGATTTCCGTCCTCTTCCGCTTTGTGTATCATTCGACCCAGTTCGCGCGCGGCTTCTAATCTTGTTGCGTCATCAAGTTTTAGATTTTTTATCTTATCCATCAAAAGCTGAACTCGGGTTGGGCTTGGCGGTGTGGAAGCTACTTCCTGAATGGTTGATTCGGCTTGGTTCGCTTCAGGAGCCACTTGAGGTTCTTTATTCCCAAACAAAAAGTGCCCCCCTATTAAAAGCAAGGGAGCTATTGTCCCCACTAATCCTAGGACAGCACCGTAGAAACCAACTTCCTTGAGGAGAATTCTCCCAATACTGGTCTTTTTCTCATTTTTTCCGGTCCGTGATTCGGAGCGGGCCTTTTGGCCAACAATCACAATCTCCGATATCCGCGCACCGGTCCCGAATAATGCTGAAATAGCACCTGGCAGCAGCATCACGAGATTCGCACTCATGATCGTTTGTTCCACAATTTGGCGATTACGTTCATCCTGCAAAGAACTCTCAAATCCTATTTGAACAAACGCTTGTGCGGTTCTTACAACGAGCTCTCGTTCTTCATCGAGCAGCTGAACATGATGTGAGCTTAGAAGACTTAAAGCCTCTGAAAGATAATCAATTACGCCCTGAATATCCTTTTGGAAAAGAAGAGGAATTATAATTCTTGCTAGGCCGTCTTGATCCACAATTTCAAAATCTTTTTGCACTTTTTTAAGAAGATCTGCTGCACGATCTGCTAAAAGCACGGCTTCCGCCGGTCCCCCCGCATCTCGAACTCCTTGCGCCAAAACCATGGCTCTGTTTAGAAAATACGCGGGCCATTTTTCAGGATCATCCGGAATAATTTCAGCCACACCCCGCAATTCGGATTGGGAGATTCCTCTCTCTGAATAATTTCGTCTTAAAGCCTTCTGGTATTCTTCCATCGCTTTTGAGGCCTGTCGTTTATTACGCTCTTCAATTTCACGAAGAGTTTCTGCGCTGGACTTAGAAGACTTGGGCGGCGTCGCCAAATCCTCAGCCGTAGGAAGAGTTCTCTTTACGGTCTCTAAATATTCTGCCTGCTGAAGAGTCATAGCAGGCGGAAATCGACGATCAGTTGTATCATAAGCTTCTAGACGAAGAATTATTCCCTTTAAAAAGTAACGCCGTTCTTGCTCTCCAAGCCAAAGCGAAAGAGGATCTTCAGCAACTCTGAACCACCGATCAGTCATCCACCTGACTGGTTTCAGCGCGTTGCGGACGGTCCCATAAACTTGCTGCCAATTTTCATTTCGTCTTAAACTTTCCTCATAGGTAAGCTTCGGGGAACCGGCAAGATGCTTAAAATATAAGCCCCCTCCCATCGAAAGGGCTAAAACACCAACAACAGCGGTTGTAATGAGCAAACCTTTTCCCCAACTCATCGGCTTGCGCATTTCGGATTGGGGAAAAAAGCCGCTTCTAGCTTTTAGTTGTATTTCACGCATCTTTAATTGAGCTTCGTGATATTCTCTCACCGCTCTTTGAAGGGACTCTCGGTTAAGTTCTTTAATGTCACGAAGGGACGCCGGTTCTTTTGAAGTGGGTGATGCACTTTCGCCTTGAATATCGCTCGGGATAGGGGTCCAGACAACTCCCGTACCTGCCGAGTCTTGAGCTTTTTCTTGATTCAACCGCCTCTGGATTTCTTCTCTAAATCGCCTCTCGAAGATTTGACCTAGACGATTTTGAATCTCCAAATTCCTTCTAGAGACTTCCAGTGCCTCCTCAGCTTCTTTAAATACCTGAATGAAACTGGATCCACAATATTCGGATTGTTTGCAACCTCTTGGACCAATGTTCTCACCGGTTTTAGTTCACTATATATGTCCCCATAGAACTTTAGTCGATTTTTGCTGCGGTTTTGAAGTTCTTCGGCTGAAGCATTCGGCGGGTCGGCCAAGCGCGTTTGATAATAAGCTATACCGCTGCCAATGCCTAAGGCTGAGGCGAGAAATGTGGCGGCAATCACAAACGTTTTAAAAATCTTCGGTTTACGTAATTGAGAATCGCTTGGGAGATTTGAAACCCGCATTTCGGATTGACGCAGTTTATTCAAATCTTCGTTCAGCTCTCTGTTCCAGTCTTCTATCGCACCCGCGTTAAAAACCCGAGTTTCGATAAACTGGTTCCTAGCCTTTCTATCAAACCATTGCGACAATCCATCTTCAGGAACACCAAATAAGTTTGTAACCCACCTCACTGGCGTTAGTGCCGTATACCCCATCTGATAGGCGCGTTGCCGATTGAAGCTTCGCTTGGCAAGTTCTTGATTAGAAGCTTTCGGAGGATATGCCAAATAGGCAATGTAACCGTAAGAAGCGGCGGTAAAGCCAACCGCTCCGATTAAAAGAGCCGTAAGTGTCCATTTTTTAAAGCTCGTCGCCCGGATTTCGGAAGCGGCTCTGTCCTCCTCATCATCAGAAGATATTGGCGGCAGCTGGTTCAATTGCTTCATAAATGGTCCGTCCGGACGTTGAATGCCGCGTCCACCCACAAGAAGGCGGCGCGGAGTTGATTCGATAGTCGTTAGAACGGAAAGCAAATCCACCGCCTTTTGTAACGCTGATTGAACTTCCGATTCCTTTCTAGAATCAGCGGAAAAAATTTTCCCGCTACTTATATCGATAACAGAAAAAGTGAGTTCGTACGGCGTGGGAGTTTGCGCAGAAAATTTTCCTTCTCCAAAAATCTCAGCTATTACTCTTTCAAGGCTGGCTGCAAGTTGTTCTGACGTAAATCCGGTGGCAGTTTTGTCTCCTACAGTGACGTGATACCCTGTTTGGGCAGATGCGCCACTCAGCCAGCGAACATCGACATTATAACTTTGAAGATTGGTCCGCATTTCAGAAGCAGCGGCAGTGGTTTTGGCTTGAGGAATCAGTCTTCCCTTTTGGGCTTCGGCTTTCTGACCCAACATTCCCAGAGTTGCTTTCACCGAATTCTGCGTGAGGACAACAGGTCCTGTTTTCACATCCGCGCGGGAATAGGCAAAAGGATTTCCAGGAATCAACCGGAGACCACCGACAGACTCTCCACGATGCCTAACTATGCTCACATGATCGGAATTTTCTTCAACGGAAGCTTGGCGGTCTTGGCCGTAGGCGGTTTGGCCCAAATTCGCCAAAATTTCACGGGCCTCGGCTTCAGTAGTATTCGTACGCTGAGCAATTTCCAAAATCGCGAGAACCATTCCTTGAACTTCACCATGAGGGCTAACTCTATTCGCCCCTTGTCCAAAACGAGTCCCTTCTGTTATCTGACGCAAAACTTCTTCAAGGTTGGCGGTATCGAAAATAGTTTTTCGGGTTTCCATCATCGTCGCGATGTAATTGTCAGTTTCTGGCTTTTGCGTGAGACGCGGCATCAAAGTGCTGAAGCTCACTTCGTCCTCGCGGAAAAGTTCCATCAGACCGTCGGTATGGAAACCTCCGGTGATCAAAACCGCTTTTTCGGATTTCGAATTCGACATTTCATCGCGCAATGTCTGATAAAAAACCGATTCACGTTCATGCGCAAGCTCATAAAAACTGAAAGCCGTGGCAAAAATTTCGGCGAGCGGTTTGAGTTCCGCCTCCCCTGGTCCTTGTATCATATCCACGGAAATTTTTCCGGATTCAAGATGCTTGATGCGCTCGTTCATCGCATCGGGCTTGATCCATTCACGCCGGTAAACCGCGCGCTGCCACTCTTCGCGGTTGAGTTCCAAATGCATTAATTTGGTCAGGAGTTTTTGGTCGCGGAAAAGCTCGAGCAGGTTTTTTTCTAATTCGGTCTTGGTCAATTCCGTGAGGATTTTGTCAAAAAGGATTTCGATTTCTTTGAAAAGATTTTTGGAATCAAGTTCGCTTTTTAAAATCAAATAGCCGGCGTAAAGGCTGAAGGCGGGATAATCGTGGAAATAAAAACCTTTGGGACCCGCCTCTTCCACCAGGCGTTCGAGCAAATAGCGCGGAGAATTGCGATAGGACTCCGGGTCCGCGGAGGCCCGGTTCATGGTGATTTTCTTTTCTTCGAAAGTTTCGACGGATTTAAGGACTTCCTCGGAAACACGTTTGGATTTCAGGAATTCCACCAAGCGCGCCCGTTCGGTCAAAGCCGTTTCGCGATTTAAATCCTTCTCCATGGATTGAATGACGAGCAGGCGCGTGATCTGCGGCCATTCTACCTGGGCAAAAATACTTTCAAGGTCAAGACCAAGGGCCTTTTTGGCATCGAGAGAGAGCTTTTTGACGTAAGGAAGAAATTCGCGATGACCTTCTTCAAATTTCCCCCATTCGGAAAGAAGCTGGCGGGCTTCAGGGGAATAAAAACGTGAGGCCAGGCGCTCCAGTTTGGCGCTTGTGCCGGCAAGAAAATTATCCGAATCTGATTTGGCGCCGTAAACTTTTTTGAAGGCGTCGTAATTAGCGCGATAAAGTTCAGTTTTTTCAATTCCGATTGCCTTGACGTCGCCGGGCGCATTCATGAGATAAAGTTCAGCGCCGGTGAGTTCCCCTTTTTGCGCAAAATAATCGGCCAGCTGCATATTACGTTCGGCATCGGGAAAAAGCCGCATATAGTCCGCATTCAAAGGCTCGGCCGCCCCTTCCACGAAAATCAATTTAAAACCGTAAGTTTTGTAAAGATAGTCGAGAAGGTCTTTGATTTTGCTTTGGGCTTCGTAATTTCCGTGGGCGTTTTGAATATGCAGAATAAGACGCGGATCCGGTTTGGCCGGGGCCTCGTAAATTTCTTCGATCGAGGCAAGATTATCGGGAATTTCGATATGGAAAAATCCGGGAGTTTCGCGCGAGGACAAAACCTCGATGCCGGCCTGAGGCATACCCCAGACGGAGTTTGTGACCACAAATGAAAATAAAGTCACCGCACCGACTATTCTTTGTAGTGGTTTAGTCATTTTCCCCTGTGAGGTTAAATCTTTTTAAATAGATTTAAATTGTATGTAAAAGATACACTATAAGCCTCATAATTTCAAACTTATTCTCAGACTTCTCGAAATTTTATTTAACTTATTTAGATTGAATCAGTTACGTCATCCTGAGCGCGGTGAAGGATCTCGCCTTTTAAAATCGAGATTCTTCGTCGCTTCGCTCCTCAGAATGACGTAGAGGGGGAGTTACTCATCTTCGAAGTCGATAACAATCTCTTCATCGTCTTCGATTGTCATTCCAGCACGCTTCTGGCGGGAATCCACCCCTTGATCCCCGGCAAAACCTTCGGGGATGACAGAGGCAGAATGAAACAAAGCGGAAGGGATTTCGGTCAAAAATCGGGAAGGCAAATTATGCTGGAGGCTGCCGTAAAGACGCCGGTAACTAGTGAAAATCATGTGCAATTTATCTTTGGCCCGCGTAATTCCGACATAACAGAGCCGGCGTTCTTCCTCCAAATCCTCGAGCGTATCGGAGTAAGCATTCATATTGGGAAAAATTCCTTCTTCCATACCGACCATGTAAACAATGGGAAATTCCAGGCCTTTGGCAGTGTGAAAGGTCATGAGGGTCAGGACATTGGTCCCGCTTTCCCAGGTATCCAAATCGGTGACAAGGGATATGGATTCCAAAAATGCTTCGAGCTGTGATTGCTGAGTTTGAGATTGCTTCGCAACACCGTCATCCTGAACCGACGAAGTCGGTGAAGGATCTCGTTTGAGATTCTTCGGCCCTTCGGGCCTCAGAATGACGGGCTGATAATGTTCCTCGAAGTCTTCAATTGCACTGTAAAATTCTTCGATATTTTCAATCCGGCTTTGGGCCTCAATGGTTTTTTCCGCTTCAAGCGCTTCGATGTATCCGGTTTTTGCCAGAATTTTTTCGAGAATTTCGTCGACGCCCAGAGTTTTTTGGTCTTTTCGCAGCGATGTTAGCAGTGAATAGAAATGATGAATTGCTTTTTTAGCTTTTGGAGAAAGCGAGATTGCTTCGTCGCCCTCCGGGCTCCTCGCAATGACGCGGTCATCCTGAGCCGCCGTAGGCGGTGAAGGATCTCGCTTTAGATTCTTCGGCCCTTCGGGCCTCAGAATGACGGATTGAATAGCTTCATCAAAGCTTATATTTTTTCTCCTTACAATTCCTTCCAAAACTTCTAACGCCTTTTTCCCAATACCGCGCGCCGGTACATTAAGAATACGCTTGAGGCTGACTTCGTCATGGGGATACGCAATCGCACGCAGGTACGCGATCAAATCTTTGATTTCGCGGCGGTCATAAAAACGCACACCGCCCACAATTTTATAGGGAATATTGGCCCGCCGGAGATGATCTTCGATCACGCGCGACTGAGCATGCACACGGTAAAACACAACTTGGTCGGCCAAGGTTTTCCCTTCGCGGCAATAGCCGGCAACTTGACTGGCCACATAAAGCGCTTCTTCTTTTTCATCTGTGGTTTGCACCAGAGAAATTCTATCGCCGCCTTCGCGCTCGGTCCAAAGCGCCTTGGGCTTGCGCATTTGATTGCGTTTGATCAGTTCATTCGCGGCATCCAAAATCACGGAAGTGGAGCGGTAATTTTGCTCCATTTTAATCGTGCCCGATTCAGGATAATCTTTTTCGAAATTGAGAATATTTTTGATATCCGCACCGCGCCAAGCATAGATCGATTGATCCGGATCGCCGACCACCGTAATTTGACGACGGGCCTGTGCCAGAAGCTTCACCAAGCGGTACTGCGCGTGATTGGTGTCCTGATATTCATCAATCAAAACATGCTGAAAACGGTCCTGCCAGGATTTTAAAATTTCGGGGCGGCGGTCAAAAAGTCCCACGGTTTTCATAATCAAATCGCCGAAATCAAGCGCTTTGAGTCTCGTGAGTTTTTCTTCATAAAGCTGGTAAACCTTGGCCAGATTTTCTTCATACCAGTCCGAGGCCTTTTCCATGACTTGATAAGAGGTTTCCAGATAATCTTTGGAACGCTGAATTCTTTCGCGCACACCTTTGGGGTGGACCTGTTTGTCATTGAAATTGAGTTCTTTGAGGCATTCTTTGATGAGCGTCAGCTGGTCTTGTTCATCATAAATGGTAAAACGCGGGTCCAGTTCGATTCCCGCGCCGTCCATTCTTAATATTTTCAGGCAAGTGGAATGAAAAGTAGAAACCCAAACATCGTGGCTCACAAGCCTTTGCACGCGGCTTTTCATTTCACCCGCGGCTTTATTGGTGAATGTCACACCGAGAATCGTAAAGGCCGGGATTCCTTGGGAAATAAGGTGGGCAATGCGATGCGTCAGGATGCGGGTTTTTCCGCTGCCCGCTCCGGCAAGAATAAGCAAAGGTCTGTCGGCAGGCCAGATGACGGCTTCTTTTTGCGCAGGATTGAGATTGGAAAGGATGCTGGACATAATTAATCGGCTGTCATTGCGAGGATTCCCGCCTGAAGATTGCGGGAATGACAATAATGCTTGTCATCCCCGAATGCTTTAGTCGGGGATTGCTTCGCTCACTACGTTCGCTCGCAATGACAAATTTTTCATTCGTCTTTAATTTTATATCCTCTGTCAAACGCCTCTTTGAAATCGTAAATATCTTTGAAGTCTTCGATTTTGTCTTCGGCTTGCTTGCGCAAAATGCCGACTTCCACCAGTGCAAAAACAATTTTGCCGAAGTCCTGGGTTTTTTTGATTCCCCAATAGCCCAAAACGGTGCGCGCCATCGGGCCGAATTGGTCCATGGCGTATTCCCGTATTCCTTCGAGAAGTTCAGGGCCGGTGACATGCCGCGGCTTTGAGAATTTCGAGACCGTATGATGCAGCGCCGCCATGACAAAACTATAGGCCTCGAATTTATAACGGGCATTGGCCTTCATCACTTTTTCGATTTTTTTCAAAAAGCTTTCAAGCTCTTTCATAAAGCTCCAGCATCGTCATCCTGAGGTCCGTAGGACCGAAGGATCTCGCGAGATTCTTCGGGCTTCGCCCTCAGAATGACAGTTATTAAATTTATATTTCTCCTCTGACAATTTTTCGGCTTCTTCCAAAAGTGCGGGATCAAGATCCGCCCAGACCAATGCGACTTTGAATATTTTCTCAAACCCTTCTTTAAGCGCCGGAATCAAAGTTTCTGAATCGGGCATGCCTTTCCACTGAATTGATTCCTGATGCAATAAAGCACCGGCTGAACGCTTTTGAGCACCGCCCGCAGCTTTGTCAGGGCCTACGGCGAGATCAGTCGCAATGGGATAGCGGAAGCAATCCTGTCCGCGCGGCAAATTTTCATCACAGCGGTAAAAACGCGGCAGATTTCCGATTGCTTCCAGACCCGCTTTGACGGCCTCGTGAATTTTCCAATAACTTACGCGCACGGATTTAAAAGATTCGTCATCGGATTTCCGGGCAATCAGGGAAAAAATCAAATCGCTGCCGTGGCGCACTAATCCGCCGCCCGTAATACGACGGACGGTTGGAGAGGAAGGAGTGTCCCGATAAGAAAAACCCACCGAAATCCAGGGTTCGGATGAAAAATAAAAACGCAGGATTGGCGGGCCTGTTTCGGTTTCGCGCTGGCGGAATAAAATTTCGTCAAAGGCCATTTGAAATGGCATCGGCGCACTGATGGAGGGGTAGAGGAGCCAGGAATTCATGCTTGATCCCCGATTAAAACATTCGGGGATGACATATTACTGTCATTCCCGCAATCTTTTGGCGGGAATCCGGACATGTCAACTCTGAACGCCTTCCGCCTGAAGAATTTTTTCGCGCATCTGGTCCCGGTAGGACAAAATGGGTTTGCGCGCTGCCAGAACTTCGTCCGGGCGGCGAATCGGCAGCGTATGCGGTGCGGACTTCACCTTTTCTGGATCGGTTTGAATTTCCTGCGCGATTTGCTTCATGGCCTCAATGAATTGATCAAGCGTTTCGCGGCTTTCACTTTCGGTCGGTTCAATCATCAGCGCTTCTTCGACCACCAGCGGAAAATGAACCGTGGGAGCGTGAAATCCATAATCCAGCAGGCGTTTTCCCACATCGCCGGCATGAACGATTTGATTTTTTCCATTTTTAAGAGACAAGACAAACTCATGCATGCAGGCTTCGTCCACCGCCACGGGAAAAACCATTTTAAGTTTTTCTTTTAAATAATTGGCGTTTAAAATCGCGTCTTCGCTCACTTGCTTTAATCCTGAAAGTCCTAGAGTGCGAATATAAACATACGCGCGCAAAAGCATTCCCGTATTGCCATAAAAGGATTTCACGCGGCCGATGGATTGCTCATTGCGTTCAATCCAGCCGTAATTATTTCCTTTTTTCTCTACCAGAGGAAGCGGCAAAAACGGGATCAGTTCTTTTTTAACACCCACCGGACCGGCCCCAGGACCGCCGCCGCCATGAGGTGTTGAAAAAGTTTTATGCAAATTCAAATGCACGATATCAAATCCCATATCGCCCGGCCGGGCAATTCCCATCAGGGCATTGAGATTCGCACCGTCATAATAAAGCAGCGCGCCTTTTTGATGGACGCGTTTTGTGATTTCAAGAATTTCCTCTTCAAAAAGGCCCAGTGTATTGGGATTGGTGAGCATCAGGCAGGCAGTTTCATCATCCAGCTGACTTTCCAGGGCTTTTAAATCCACACGCCCGCGGTCATTGGATTTGAGTTCGACCACGTGATATCCCAAAAGCGCGGCGCTCGCCGGATTGGTGCCGTGGCTTGAATCAGGCACCAGGACTTTGCGGCGGTTGATTTCGCCGCGGCGCTCGTGATAAGCATGCACCAGCATCATGCCGGTGAGTTCACCATGAGCCCCGGCCGCCGGCTGAAGCGTAAACCGGTCCATGCCCGTAATTTCTTTCAGGTAATCTTCCAATTCATAAAAAATCCGTAAAATTCCCTGCGCGGTTTCTTCCGGCTGAAGCGGATGCACACCCGCAAAACTTTCCAGCGCCGCGGCCCATTCATTGATTTTGGGATTGTATTTCATGGTGCAGCTTCCCAGAGGATAAAAATGAGTGTCGATGGAAAAATTCTTTTTGGAAAGATTGACGAAATGGCGGACGATTTCAGGTTCGGTCAGTTCCGGGAAAAGAAGCGGGCGTTTACGCTTCATGTCATCGGGAATATGAGAAGCCCCTTGGATCAAACGGCTTGACGGCATTTTCACACCGCGGCGTCCCGCACGGCTTTTTTCAAAACTTAAACGGCTGTCTTTAGAAATCAGCATTGGGATAGCGCCTCCACAAAATGGTCCAAATCTTCTTTGGTTTTTGTTTCGGTGGCACAAATAAGAAAATAATTTTCCATTTGCGGATAAAAAATCGATAAATCAATCCCGGGAAGAATTTTATTGGGAGCAAGTTTTTTCTGAATCTCGGCAAAGGTTTTTTGACTTTTCACAACAAATTCATTAAAGATCGGCGCTTTTAAATCCACCGTAAAACCTTTGATTTCACTGATTTTTTGCCGCAAATAATTTGCCCGGTCAAGATTGAGTTCGCCTACTTCTCGCATTCCTTCTTTGCCCAGAAGCGTCATATAAACACAGGCTGCCAGCGCGCAAAGCGCCTGATTGGTGCAAATATTGGAGGCCGCACGTTCACGCCGAATATGCTGCTCGCGCGCCTGAAGGGTCAGAACATAAGCCCGCTTGCCGTCTGAATCCTGGGTAAGACCGCAAAGCCGGCCGGGAATGCGGCGCATGAGCGCGCGCGTAGTGGAAAAATAGCCGAGATAAGGTCCGCCGAATTGAAGCGGAATGCCGAGCGGCTGTCCTTCGCCGCAAGCCACGTCCGCCCCCCATTCGCCTGGCGATTTAACCACTGACATCGCGAGCGGATGGCCGACCATAATTAAAAGCGCGCCTTGAGCGTGAAGCTCTTCGCTAATTCCTTCGAGATTTTCCACCACTCCAAAGAAATTGGGAGTTTGAAAAATGGCGCCCGCCACATTTTCTTTCACTTTTTCGGAAAAATCTTTGCGGTTAAACGTTTTATCCGGCTGAAAATCGAATTCTTCGATTTCATAATGCGTGCCTTCCAGATAAGTTTTCAAAACCTGCCGGTAATGCGGATGAACTGAACGCGCCACCAGGATTTTGGTGCGGTCGGTGTGGCGAAGCGCAAGCAGCGCGGCTTCGGCCATGCTCGTGGATCCGTCGTAATGCGAGGCATTGGAAATATCAAGACCGGTAAGTTCGGTAATCAGGCTTTGGAACTCATAAATGGCCTGCAGCGTGCCTTGCGCAGCTTCGGGCTGATAAGGGGTGTAAGCGGTATAAAACTCCTGCCTGCCCGTAATCTGCGCAACTGCGGCGGGAATAAAGTGCTCATAGCTTCCCCCGCCCATAAAGGACAGATAATCTTTGGAGGTGGCGTTCTTGGAGCCAAATTCCTTCAAAAGCCTTTGAATTTCGATTTCGCTCAATCCTTCGGGAATTTGCATTTTGGGATTGCGCAGACTTTTCGGAATCTTACTGATTAAATCGTTAAACGAAGACACACCAATTTCAACCAGCATCTGGCGTTTATCTTCTTCCGTCATAGGTTGGTAGTGCATTGTCAACTCCTGTCATTGCGAGCCCCGAAGGGGCGAAGCAATCTCGTTTTAAATACGGGATTGCTTCGTCGGCCTTTGGCCTCCTCGCAATGACAAATTTGTTTCATTTAACGCCTTGTTTAATATGAGCTTCGTATTGTTCGGATGTCATTAAGGCTTCCCAATCTTTAGGATTGGAAAGTTCCATTTCGAAAAACCAGCCGCGCCCGTAGCAGTCTTCATTGACAATGCCGGGCTCGTTTTCCAGATCCGAATTGACTTTCGTCACCTTGCCGGAAACCGGTGCATAAATGTCGAAAGCCGCCTTCACGGATTCGACCACCGCCACCGCTTTTCCGGATTGCGCGGTGATGCCCATCTTCGGCACTTCGACAAACACGACGTCGGAAATTTCCTTTTGAGCGTAGTCACTGATGCCGACCGTGATCTGATTCCCCTGTTTGCGCGCCCACTCATGGGTTTTGGTGTAACGTAATTCCTTTGGAAAATTCATAACTTCTCCCCTCGCTGTCATTGCGAGGAGGCCGAAGGCCGACGAAGCAATCTCGCTAGATTGCTTCGCCCCTTCGGGGCTCGCAATGACAATGCTATGTTTTTTTTCTTTTATAAAATGGTAACTTAACAACCCGCGCCTTGAGCGCTTTCTCGCGAATCACAATTTCGATTGTATTGCCTTCCGCCGCTTCTTCAATAGGCAAATAAGCCATTCCCAGATTTTTCTCCAAAGTCGGGCAAAAACTTCCGCTGCCGACTTGGCCCAGCATGCGGCTTGCCTTCCGGATTTCATAGCCTTGCCGGGGAATTCCGCGGTCAACCATTTCAAAACCAATCAACTTGCGCTTCAAACCTTGCTGCTTTTGTTTTTCTAAAATCTCTTTGCCGATAAATGAATCTTTCGTCAAATCAAGCGCCCAGCCGATGCCGGCTTCGAGCGCAGTCGTTTCGTCATTCATATCATGCCCGTAAAGCAGCATGCCGGCTTCAAGCCGCAAAGTATCGCGCGCGCCGAATCCGGCGGGAACAAGTCCGGGTTTGGCTCCGGCCGTAAAAAGTTTTTCCCAAATTTCCGGCAGGTCTTTTTGATTCACCATAATTTCAAATCCGTCTTCGCCCGTATAACCGGTACGCGCGATCATGCCGCTTTTCCACGGCGCGAAATGATAATAGCCGAGTTTAGAAAAAGAAGGACCAAATGCTTCGTCCGCAATTTTGACGCTCGCCGGACCCTGAAGAGCGAGAAGTCCCTTCTCATCACTTTGATTGGTAAACTCCACACCGGAAGAAGGAAGATGGGATTTGATCCATTGAAAATCTTTTTCGATATTGGAAGCATTTACGATAAAAAGGAATTTTTTTTCGGCAAAACGGTAAAGGATAATGTCGTCCACAAATCCGCCGGCATCGTTGAGAAGCGGCATGTAAAGGGCCTGGCCAAAAATCATGGCATCAATGCGCCGCGGCAGGAGTTTTTCCAGAAAAGGAAGCACGGCACTGCCTTCGATCCAGAACTCCCCCATATGAGAAATATCGAAAAGACCGGCCTTTTGACGCACGGCGTGATGCTCTTCAATGACGGAAGAGTAATAGAGAGGGACTTCCCAATCGCCAAATGCGCCGAATCTGGCACTTTTTGCGGCATGCTTTTCGTGAAGGGGAAGCTGCCGGATTTTCATTGCAGAAATCGATGTCACCAATAAAGCCGTTTAATGTCAAAGGGTTATAAAGCGGTTTGGATGAGGGACATTATAGGGACGATCGTCCAAATTTCAAGCAAAAGGTACTATCCCGTCTTAAGGAAATATGTTATAAATGGCGCCCGAAATATGGAATCCAAAGAGAAAATCCAGCTCCTGCAATTTTTTATCTGCAAAGACTTTCAAACTTCCGACGAACAGGACTGCTATACAGCCGAGGGAATATTAAGTAATAAGCTCGTGCGCCGTTTTCCCCGCGCACTGGACGATTTGCATGTCGTAACTTGCTGGCGCAAGGACGAAAGATTTCACAAAGAAGTCATCGAATACGAAACCGCGTATGGAAAAAAGCTCCGGACCCCGCCCATGGACATTGAGCCGGTCAAAGGGAGTGTCCTTTTCCGCTGGCACAAACACCGGTTCCCTTCCGATTTTCTCATCGAAAAATCGACTCTCCTCACCGTCCGGGTCTTTCTGGACTGGCAGCTGAGTTTTGAAACCTACATTATGATTGAGGGAAAAAGCTAGAAATAATTGGCGAACCAGCTGCGGGCCGTGGCAAAAGTTTTCTGAACGACGCCCTGAGGTTCGAAAAGACGCTGCCGGTCACGCTCGAGAGTCGAAAGCCAGCGGTACATTCCCAAAATTCCCGCCATCGAAGAGTCAACCAGAGTTTCATTGGGCGCCTCGATTTTTTTGGAATGGCCGATTCGGGCCTCGAGAGAAAATTCTTCCTGCAAAAATTCCAGAAAGCCGTTGAGCGCGGTGGTAGAACCGGTAAAAACAAAATGCGGATGCATGACACGCTCTTCGTCACAAAAACTTTTTGCGGCATGGAGAATTTTTTCAAGCCATTCCCGGCTGTGTTTTAAAAATTTCTGCTGATATTCCTGGCGCGGGATTTGATGATTGGATTTTCCATTGCGGTCCACAAGCGGAATGCGGTCCTCGCCAAATTGGGGATTCCGTTCCAGCGTCGCAAATTTCTCAATCACTCTTTCCGCATCATGGCTTTCAATCTGCCATGTCTTAGCGACTTTTTCCGCTAAACAGCCTGCACCCAAAGGTTCCACGCGCGTATTGGTCAATCTCCCATTTTTCCATAAGGTGAAATGGGCCGCATCCTCCACAATATCAATCACCAGGCATCCTTCCTCTTTTTCCTGATCACTTAAAACCGCTTCGGCGACCATTAGGTTTTTGGGGAAATAGCCTTTCACCGTAATTTCTGCTGCCTCAAAGGCCTTATTAATATTTTTGAAATCTTCGAATTCCATTGTCAGCAAATTAAGGTCTACGCCAATGCGGTGGGCATCCATTCCCAGAGGATTACGAATACCCGGCATATCATTGACGAGGAAAGATTCCGGAATCGCTTGAAGCACAAATTCGGATAGCGGAAGAGTCGCCACACTCCGGGTCTGGTCGACCACGGAACGAATTTCATGGGAAGAAATAGTGCGGTGCAGGCCCTGAAAATAAATTGAACTCGAAAATTTGAAAGTTTTAAGCTTGCGGTTTCCCAACACAACAAAGGCAGACACTTCATCGGACCCAAGAGAAGGCATTAACTCTTCTAACATTTTCTCCAGGACCGCGGCAGCGCGTTCCAGCGAAGTCACAAAACCATTTTTAAAACCATCCGGGTTCATCCGGACAACTTGACGGTGAATGCGCGGCTCACCCTGGCGTATTTCTCCATACATAGCCACCAATTTGCGGGTCCCCACATAAAATACAATCTCGTTTTCTTTAACCAGTGGCTGCACTGGAATCACCTTTTCCGTTTGACGATGACATTATCGAATTGTAAATCAATGTATTCAATCGCGTCCCGCCCCTCTCCATCGAGAAGGTGAACAATTTTCTCCATTTCTCCTAAACGTTCAACCGGCGATCTCCCCAGCTTCACGGCAGGGCCATTCCCTAAAGTAATCGTCACATTGCCGAGATGATCTAACTGGATTTTAGTGATGGTCTCGCGCCTTGCCAGTTGATGGCCCCAAAAGGCGCGGATGAATTTCACGGCCTGTCCAAAACCTTCATTATGAAATTGCATGCCGATTTTCGGCTCTTTCAAGTTGGTAGCAAAAGCTTCGATTAAGACGTATGTGCCGTCGGTTTTCGGAAAAACATCTAAAATGACGCCGTCGGATGAAATAAGCCCGACCGAGGAACGAGGAAAAAATTGAATCAGCGCAATGGGCTCTCTTTTTTCAACTTCGATTTTAACTTCAGCGGGCAGACTGCGAAAAACATGCGCACGCTGAATTTCCGGATTAGTTTCGAGCCGACGGGCAACCGATTTCAAATTGACCTGAAGAATATTTTTCCCGAGGAGCTGCGATTCCAGATTCGCGCGTGTCGGAATGGAAATGGAAGTCGAAGGATCCACCGTCACTTTTTGAATGTTCAGTGCCGCATCGGCATAGAGCAGATGACGGACTCCGAGAAACAATCCGGAAGCAAAAAATAAAACTAAAAGCCAGGGGGCCGATTTTAAACTTAAAGAGCGGATGGTCTTCGCCAGAAAACCAATTCCTCCCCAAATGCCTTTTTTAGCGGCCCGTTTGCGTTTTTTTCTAGCCACGATTAAATCCTTTCGATTGAGAAATTTTTCCGTTGGAACGTTTCCAGGCCGCATGAACCAAACGGCAGCATAAATCCTCAAATGAAATTCCGGCCGCACGCGCCGCTTTGGGCAGCAAGCTCAGCGCCGTAAATCCCGGGATTGAGTTGGCCTCGAGAACAAAAGGACGGTTTTTTTCGTCCAGCATAATATCCACACGCGAAAAATCACGAAGGCCAAGAGCTTGATGCGCTGAAAGTCCCGCCGCTTGAATTCGCTTAGCAATTTTTTTTGAAATAGGCGCCGGAACTAAATAGTCTGTCATGCCGCTTGTGTACTTGGCGCGATAATCATAAAAAGAACGTTTAGGTTTTAATTCCACAACGGGAAGCGCGCGGTCCCCCAATATTCCTACGGTAAATTCACGTCCAATGATTTTTTTTTCCGCTAAAAGCATTCCGTACCCCTTCAGGGCCTTCCTTATTTTTTCGGCGCATTTGGCAAAATCCTCAACAAAAAAGACGCCGATGCTCGACCCTTCGCAAAGCGGCTTGATCACAAAGGGGGTCGGAAAGCCGCGAAGCCGGGATTTCCAGTTTTTTGCGGTCACAAGGGTAAATGGGGGGGTCGGCACCCCGTTTTTCCGGAAAATCTTTTTGGCTTGGCATTTATCGAAGGCCCGCCGGCTGGCATGAACATCCGATCCTATATAAGGGATATTTTTGCGGGTCAGGAGTTTCTGAACGGTACCGTCTTCCCCGCCCTGCCCGTGCAAGGCAATAAAGGCCACGTCGATGCGGGAAAGGAGCGATTGCATACGCTGGGGGCTGCGGGGATCGATTTTGACGGAGTGATAGCCAATACCCCGGAGTGCTTGATCGACCGCACGTCCCGAACGAAGGGAAATTTTTCTTTCGGAAGAATTGCCTCCGAGAAGAATGCCGATTCTAAGATTTTTGGATAATTCGAACCTCGGGTTCGAGGGAAACTTGTGTGGCATCAAAAACTGATTTTTGAACCTTCCTTATCAATTCGATCACGTCCGCGCTTGTCGCGGGACCTACTTTTACAAAATAATTGCCATGCCGATCAGAAACCATGATTCCGCCTATTCGCAGTCCTTTTAATCCGGCTTGCTCAATCAAACGGCCGGCTGAAGGCAAAGGCGGCGCTGGATTTTTAAAAATAGATCCGGAGCTGGGATATCTCAAATCCTGTTTAGTATTCCGGTAATCAAAATTGGCCTTCATCTCATGATCGATTTGTTCCGGAGAGCGCTTCCAAAGTTTGAGCTTCGCCTCCAAAATAATATTTCCTTCCAGGCCTGATTTGCGGTAAGAAAAATTTAATTGATCACGCAGGCGGGTTTCTTTTTTCCCTTTGGAATTAATCAGAGTGACCTCGTCTAAAATATCTCCGATTTCGCTCATCTGCCCGGAAAAACGCGAAAACCCGGCATTCATCATCACCGCTCCGCCGATAGTCCCGGGAATGCCGGCAAGAAATTCCGCGCCGCCGAAGCCCATGCCGCGGCAAGCCGCCGCGAGCCGGTAAAGATGCACGCCGCTTGAAGCTGTCACACGCATATGCACGGTATCAAAATGAATGCGGTCTTTTTCATATTGAAGCAGAGAAATGACCATTCCCAGATAACCTTCGTCCGGAAAAATCATATTCGAACCTTTGCCAAGAATGGTCCACGAAAGATTTTCCTGAGAGGCAAATTCCAGCGCTTCCATCAATTCATCTTCCGCCGTCGGCTCGGCAAAATAGTCTGCCGGACCGCCAACCTGCATGGTCGTGTACTGCGAAAGCGCGACGTTACGCCGTAGCGAGACTTTTAAATCGGTTCGCAAACTCATCTGCAATATCTCCAATGTCCCCTGCGCCCAGAAATGCCACAATGCCAGACAAATCCTGGCGAGAAGATAAATAATCCAACACTTTTCCCTTGGTGATCATCCGGCATAACGAATGACCGGATTTCAAAATTTCTTGAAAAATCATACCCGAATTAATTCCTTCAATATTCATTTCCCCCGCCCCATAAATGTCGGTCAGAATCACTTCGTCGGCCTCGGCAAATGCTAGGCCGAAATCCCGGTAGAAATGTTTGGTCCGCGAAAAACGATGCGGCTGAAAAATGACGGTAACAGGCTTTCCCATATTGCGCAATGCTTTAATCGAAGCGCGCACTTCCGTGGGGTGATGGGCGTAATCATCTATCACCATCATGTCGGAAGATTGCCATTTAATTTCAAGCCGCCGGCGCGTGCCGCGGAATCTGGAAAGGGCTTCGCTGATGGCTTCGATTTCCAGCCCGAGCTGAATTAAAAGCGCGGTCGCGGCCAATGCATTGGCAATATTATGAAGACCCGGAACTGAAAGATGCATACGCTGGACAAAAAAACCCATTTCCATAAGATCAAATTCCGATCCCATCATGTTCAAATGAACATTTTGAGCAGAAAAATCCGCGCTGTTGGAAAAGCCAAAACTTATTTTGGGCTGATTCCGTTCTTTCATCAAGCGCGACAACACAGGGTCTTCATTAGAATAAACAATGAGCCCAGGATTACGCGCATGTTCAAAAAAATCTTCGAAGGAATTCTCGAGATCTTTCAAATTTTCATAATGGTCCACATGATCTTCTTCGAGATTGGTCACGATAGAATAATTCGGTGCATACAATCGATGGGATTTATCGCTTTCATCCACTTCCGCCACTAAATATTGGGAATCGCCCAAAATGGCGTTACTGCCCAGATTGACCAAATCACTGCCCACCAGGCAGGTAGGATTTTTACCAAGCTCGGAAAGCACAAAGGAAATCATTGAAGACGTTGTGGTTTTCCCGTGAGTGCCGGTCACCGCGATCGATGTCGGAGCATGATTCATGAGAGAAGATAAAATTTGGGCGCGGTGATAAACCCGCCGCCCGTTCTGACGGGCCGCACGAAGTTCAATATGATTAACATCAATGGCTGAAGAATAAACCACTAAGTCCGCTTCACCGAATCCTACCGTGTGCTGTCCAATCAAAACCGGAATTCCAATATGTGCTAGTTCACGGGTGTGATGATTTTCGTTTTTATCCGATCCCCAAACATGCAATCCGCGATGATGAAGCACACGAGCCAGGGCGCTCATTCCCACGCCGCCGATTCCGATAAAATAAGCGCTGCGGAACTTGCCTGCGATATCTTCTTCAAAAATATTCACGAAATGGCTCCACTCATGCTAGATCCTTCGTTCGTGCTTTGTACTGTCCTCGCAGAGGATCGCTCAGGATGCCATGTTTGTATGCTGTCAATTTTTCGGCAAGATCAGCTAGTTTTTCTCCGGCTTGCGGTGTCGCAAGCTTTTCAATCGCCTGTGAAAGCTGTTTGCGCCGGCCGGCATCATTTTTCAAGATTCGCACTTGATCAAGCAGCCAGCCGGGATTTTTCAAAATGTCTTTTTCGGTTTGGAAAATGACGGCCTGCCTCTGGGCAAAAGAGCGCGCATTGTCCGCTTGATGAGCACCGGCATAAGGATAAGGAATAACAATCGCAGGAACAGTAAATCGCGCCAGCTCGAACAAAGTGTTTGCACCAGCACGTGTGATGGCCATATCGGCCTGAGAATAAAGTTGATTCATTTTTTCGAAGAACGGATAGGTTTGATAATTAATTTGCATTTTTTTATAACGCTCCGTTACACGTTCGAAATCTTCTTTACCCGTTATATGTGTAACGACTATTTCTGACTTTTCTCCAGCGGAAAGATGAGAAAAAATTTGTAAAATCAGCTGATTAAGCCCGCGCGCGCCTTGAGACCCTCCGACAATCAAAATTTTGAATAAAGCGGCAGCATCTTTTATGCCAATTTCCCCTGAAACGGGCATTTGCAGGTCTGATCGCAGCGGCAGTCCTGTAACTTCTCGCCGTTTGATGCGTTCCCGGGCAAGTGTCGACTCAAAACTGACCGCCACGCACCGAACAAAGGGCAAAAGCCATACGGTTGCTTTTCCCGGGACCTGGTTCTGCTCATGAATCAAAGTGGGAATTTTTCTGAATACCGCGAGCATCATCCCCGGAAAAGAGGCGTAACTGCCAAAACCCACCGCCAAATCGGGATTTTCTTTTGACAGATAACGGCTGGAGACCGAAAAAGCGCGCAATAATTGTAACAAAAAGCGAAGCGTGCGCAAGGAAATTCCCTGAGGAAAAGGAAAATTAGGCAAAAAATCGATGGCGTTAAAAATCTGGAAGGGTTTTGACTGCGTTATCGCCGCGGCTTTTTCGCTGGTCACAAGGATAAGACGGGCCGATGGAAGCCGCCGGCGCATAATTTCCGCAAAAGCCAAAGCCGGGAAAAGATGCCCGCCCGAAGGGCCGGCAAAAATCATGATTTTCACGAACGTCTTTCGCCCGAAACCCGGCTTAAAGAGATCAAAATGCCGACCGCCAGCAAATTCATGACCACGGAAGTCCCGCCGTAACTGACAAAAGGAAGAGGCAAGCCCTTGGTCGGCACAAGGCCGGTTGAAACTAAAACGTTGATCGCCGCCTGAAACACAATGAGAAGAATCAAAGAATAACTTAAAAAGCGGTCAAATACGTGGCCCGCTTTTTCTGCCATTTGGATTCCCGCAAAAAAAATGGCCGCATAAAGGAGAAGAACTGCCGTGACTCCGATCAAGCCAAGCTCTTCACCAATCACCGATAAAATAAAATCGGTATGGCCTGAGGGAAGATAAAAAAGTTTTTGAGTGCCCTGCCCCAAACCCACTCCTTTAATTCCGCCAAGGCCGAAGGCCAGAAAAGATTGAATGATTTGAAAGCCGCTTCCCGAGGGATCATCCCAGGGATTGAGGAAGGCCGTTACCCGGCTCAGACGATAAGGGACCCTCATGACGAGAAAATAAAAAATGGGCAAGAAAATAAAACTTGCTCCTAGCACATAGCGCAGCTGAATGCCCGCAATAAAAAACAAAATCGCTGTAATCAGAAAAATAAAAGCGGAGGAACCCAAATCAGGCTGTAGAAGGGTCAAAATACAAATGCTGCCGACAAGGACAAGCGGCGGCATAAAAATACCGATTCCGCCGCGTTTAATCAATTTCATTTTTCGCGCCAGATAATCGGAAAGATAAATACAAACCGCGATCTTGGCAAATTCAGCGGGCTGGAAATTAAAAAAACCGGTGCGTATCCAGCGCTGGGCGCCGCCCGCCGAACGGCCGACGACCGGAACAAAAACCATGACAAGAAAAGCGATAGCAAGAAGGATAAAAGGCCGCGCAGACCGTTTCCAAAAGCTGACAGGAGCTTTGGCCGCGGCAAAAAGAAAGGCCGTTCCAATGCAGACAAAAATCGTTTGGCGAAGAAGAAAATAATAGGGATTGTGATAGGTGAAATCGGCATAGATGGCGCTGGCACTGTAACTCATGATGATACCAAGGCCGACCAAAAGATAAACCGCAATAAAAAGAATACGGGCTTCCTTAGACATCGGGTAAAAGTGTAGAGTTTTTGGGGGAAGCGATTTCGTGAATCATTTGCTTGAACAAACGCCCGCGTTCTTCATAATTTTTGAACATGTCAAAACTTGCACAGGCCGGAGAAAGAAGAACAATATCTCCCGGTTTGGCATTTTGATGCGCCATCCGGACGGCTGTCTGAAAATCACCGGCTTCCCAGAGAGGCCGAAGGTCCTGCCAGCTTTGGCGGAGCAAAGGCCGCGCTTCTCCGATCAAGATGGCAAGTTTGACTTTATTCTGAATCAATTCACGCACCGTATCAAAATCGCTGGACTTGGGATGACCGCCGGCAATGAGAATGACTTTTGAATCCGGGAATTTTTCCAGGGCCCAGCCCAAAGAGGCCGGTGTCGTACTTTTGGAATCATTGACATATTGAATGCCGTTTTCTTCTAAAAATTTTTCCAGACGATGCTCGACCCCTTCAAAACCTTGCCACACTTCCTCGACAAGCTTTTCAGGAATATCGAACAAGTGACTCGCCGCCCGCAGGACCTTTTCATTAGGATTGCCGGGATTTTCTTTTTCATCAAAATAAAGGGTTTTCGCGTTAAAAGAATACTGAGGAAAAAATTGTTCGTGGTCCGAACGGCGGATGACAGCGAAATCTTCCTCTTTCTGATTTTTAAAAAGCCGCAGTTTGGCCGACACATATTCTTCCATATTTTGATGCCAATCCTGATGATTGGGGCTGAGATTGAGCAGAATCCCCATTTTGGGGCGCAGCGTTTCACAGTTCTGGAGTTGGAACGAGCTCAATTCTAAAATCACAAAATCGTCTTTGCTGATTTTGGGAATCTCCGCAATCCAGGGATTCCCAATATTTCCGCAGCACACGACGGACCTCCCGCTTTTTTGAAAAAGCCGGGAAAGAAGCGTGGTCACGGTGGTTTTTCCCGAAGTTCCGGTCACACCAATAATATTGGAAGAAGGACAATACCAGCTCGCGGTTTCAATTTCGCTTACCGTGGGAATATGCCGTGTTTGGATCTGACGATAGATTGGAGTTTCGGGCGAAATGCCGGGAGAAATCAATATCCAGTCGGATTCAAGAATCAGTTCGGAATGAATGCCGCTTTCCGCATTGACTCCTTTTGCTCGAAGAATACGGACACGCTCCTGGAGAATTTCCGAGTCCCCTTGATCGGAAGCAAAAACATCAAATCCTTGGGTTTTTAAAAACAAAGCGCTGGCATATCCGCTTTTGCCAAGGCCCAAAACAGAAACTTTTTTTCCGTACCGTTTATTTTCCATGAATTTTTATCTTACTTTGAGAGTACTTAAACCGACAACCGCAAGAATAAAGGCAATCACCCAGAGACGAATGGTAACTTTGGATTCAGGCCATCCTTTCAACTGAAGATGATGATGAAACGGAGACATAAGAAAAATTCTCTTCTTTCTCATTTTAAAACTGGCCACCTGCAAAATCACCGATAGGGCTTCCCAAACAAACACCCCGCCCACAATCAAAAGTACGATTTCCTTTTTCGTGAGAACCGAGATTGTACCAAGAGCACCTCCCAGCGCCAAGGACCCTGTGTCCCCCATCATGACTTCTGCCGGGTAGGAATTAAACCAAAGGAAACCGGCACTTGCCCCTACTAGTGCGGAACAAAACACAGTAATTTCCCCTGCTTCCGGGACATAGGCAACATTGAGATAAGAAGAAAAGTCTACGCGCCCTACAAGATAGGCAATCACGGCAAATGCAGCGGTCGAAAAAAGCGTGCAGCCGATGGCAAGGCCGTCCAGTCCATCGGTAAGATTGAGCGCATTGGAAGATCCGACCAGCACGAGAATCACAAAAGGAATAAAAAAGACCCCCAAATAAATGGCGCCTTTTTTAATGAGAGGAATGTAAAGCCATTTATCAAAAGAAGGCTCCATATAAAGGTAAAGCCCGATGGCAATGCCCATCAAAAGCTGGCCCGCCAGTTTGGTCCACGACGTCAGGCCTTTCGAACTTTTCGATTTGAGTTTAATCCAGTCATCGAGAAAACCGACGCCCCCAAACCAAAGGACCACCAAAATTAAAATCCACACAAAACGATTGGTCAAATTTCCCCATAAAAGCGTAGAAATCACAACGCTCGCCACAATTAAAATTCCGCCCATGGTGGGAACTTCATTTTTATGGGCATAAAAATTATGAATAGATTCGGCGTATTCGCGCTTATTGTTGGCGGTCACCTTGATCGTCTTGAGCCAGCGGATAATGGGCGGGCCAAGCCAGAGGCACAACACGAAAGCCGTGACACTTGCTCCGGCAGAACGAAAAGTAATATAACGGAAAAGATTAAAGACAATGGACAGGTCTTTTAAAGGGTGTAAGAAATAAAGCATGACCTAATTTTTACTCTTTAAAATGGTTTCGATTTTCATGCCGCGGGAAGCCTTGAGCAAAACACAGTCGCCTGATTTTAAAATAGCATTCAAATAATGGGCGGCCTCTTCGGCGGTTTCAAAATGCCGGGCCCGGCTATTTTTCTTTTCGCGATGAATGGTTTCAAAGCTAACCACAGAGCGGGGGCCGTATCCCACTACTTCATCAAAATCACAGGAGGCTATTTTTTTGCCCAGGGCTTCGTGATATTTTTTTTCTTCGCTGCCTAGTTCCAGCATGTCCGCAAAAACCAGGATTTTGCGGCCAGCTGCAGAAATTCCTTGAAAGCTTTCCAGCGCTTTATCAAAAGAAACCGGATTGGCATTATAACCGTCATAAATCACATGAATCCCGTCCCGTATCTCCATTTTTTCGAAACGTCCGCTGGGAAGCGCGAGCCCGTCCCACTTTTGAGGCAACTCGTCCCACGACTGTCCAAGCTGATGGGCCATCGCCGCAGCCATGGCCGCGTTCACGGCTAGAAAAGAAGCAATGCCCGGGAAAGCGAAATGGTATTTTCGATTGATTTCAAAATGCACACGGCCGTCAGCAATGGCTTCTTGGGTAATTTGATAATCAGCCTGAGAAGTTTTTCCCACACGAATTAATTTTAAATTTTTTGTCCGCGCCTTTTCAAAAAGCACCGGATCATCATCCGGAATGATTGCAACAGAGCCCGGCGGAAGTCCGGCAAAAAGTTCAAGTTTAGCTTCGTAAATTGCCTCGAGCGAACCAAAACCTTCCAAATGGGCCGGAGCGATGCGAGTGATGATCCCTGCCGTCGGCTGAAGCATTCGAGCCAGCGTCCGAATTTCTCCGGGATGATTGGCCCCAAGTTCGGAGACGAGGAATTGATGCTCTTCTTCCAGGCGCAGCAGAGTCAAAGGCAATCCCAAATGATTGTTGAGATTGCCCTGATTGGCCAAAACTTTGTGTTTTTGTTTTAGAAGATAATGAAGGAATTCTTTGGTGCTGGTTTTACCGACACTTCCGGTCACTCCAATGGTTGGAAGATGAAAATGGGAACGGTGCCAAGCCGCAAATTCACCGAATGCAAGCGCGGGATTTTCGGCCGGCATAAGATTTTGATAAGGGATTTCTGAATTAAAAAACCGGGCCCTCTCATCCTCCCAAACTTTTTTATCAAGGATGGCGCCCGAAGCCCCTTTAGAAAAAGCCTCTTCAAGATAACGATGACCGTCCTGATTTTCTCCTCTTAGGGCAATAAAGAGATTCCCTTTTTCAAGGGTACGGGTATCGATCGAAGCGCCGCGGCCTTTTGAAGAGGGATTGGGAAGCTCCAGGGGAATCCGGAGAGCGCGGCTTGCTTCAGGAAAAGAAAACACGGCTTCTTTTTCTCAGGCAGTCCTGAACCACCAGACGATCGTCAAACGGGATTTTTTTATCGCCGAGAATTTGATAATCCTCATGCCCTTTTCCCAAAACAAAAAGGACATCCCCGGGCTCAGCCATTTGAATCAATTTTTCAATGGCCTCCCGGCGGTCAATAATTTCAATCACCTGCGATCCTGGCTGCTTTGCCGGAGGAAGTCCTTTCTTCATGTCTTTCAAAATCATTTCTGGATCTTCGGAGCGGGGGTTGTCCGAGGTAAGCATCACCACATCCGACCACTGGCATGCGGCCTGGGTCATGAGCGGGCGCTTGGTTTTGTCCCGGTCACCGCCGCAGCCAAAAAGAGTGAGAATTCGATGAGGATTTAATTTCCGGGCTTCGCGCAAAACATTTTCAATCGCATCCGGGGTATGGGCATAGTCCACGAAAATCTGAAAGTCTTCGCCCGTGGAAACACGTTCTAATCTCCCGGGAATTCCTGGAATTTCCTGCAAAACACCGCGAAAATCTTCAGGGTCAAAACCCAAAAGATCAAGCGCGCTCAAAACGGTTAACACATTCGCCACATTATGGCGCATGGGTAACCTGATTTGAAACGGCACTTCCTTTCCCTTAAACCGCATTTTAAAATGGCTCCCTTGAAAAGACGGCACAATATCCACGGCCTCATAATCGGCCCCGGGCTCCAAACTAAAACTTTTGGCCTGCGGATTTTCCTGAAGCAATCTGCGGCCGTAAGCACAATCCTGATTGATGAGCATTTGCCGGGGTTTTGGCGCTTCTTTAAAGAAGAAGCGTTTGGCCTGAAAATAATTTTCCATATTTTTATGATAATCCAAATGGTCCTGGGTCAACTGAGTGAAAATGGCAAGTTCAAATTGAAGATTGTGGACCCGGCGCTGATGAAGGGCGTGGGAAGAAACTTCCATCACACAATAAGGAATATTTTCTTGGCGCATATCGCTTAAAAGCGGAATCAAAACCTCGGCGCCCGGCGTGGTGTTAGGGGCTTCCAACTTTCGATGCGGCAATTCATACCATAAAGTCCCCAGATAAGCCGTTTTGCTTTTTTCGCTCAGGAGCCGGTGCAAAAGATAAGCGATGGTGGTTTTCCCGTTGGTCCCCGTCACACCCATCAATTTCACTTTTTCATGGGGAAATTGATGATAACGATTTAAAAGTTCTGCTAAGACCGCCTGAGAATTTTTAACGCGAATGGCCGTGACATGCTGCGGAATGGGAAAATCGGGGTCTCTTTCATAAACAATGACGCTGGCACGCGCCTGAATGGCTTGGCCGAGAAAATCATGGCCATCCATGCGTGACCCCGGGCAGGCCACAAACACATCGCCCGCTTCGATGGACCGTGAATCCGAAGTGATTTTTTTACAAGGCCGGTGGGATTCCCAGTGTATTTTTCCGAGAACAGGAATTCCTTGAAATAAGGTATCAAGCCTCACGCTGCAAGCTCCTTGGCCGACTCACGTTTAGACTTTAATGTTTCGGATTTTTTGACGCGAAACTGAAATTGAGGACTTATGGCCTCAATACCATAAATCTCTCGAATCCCGCTGCGGTCCAATCCTAAATCAGCCTCGAAAAAGTCCAGATTAAGATTTTGTATTCCTTCCTGGGCCGCCCAGCTTCCGAGTAGTTTTACTTGAAGTGAACGGCCCTGAACACGAATTCGAAAACTGGAAGGAAGAAAAAACACCAGATTGTACCGGACATTCAAATTTCCGGAAATAAGTTCTACCTTGTCCCGCCAGGTAAAATAAGCCTCGCGGACTTGAAAACCCGGAAATAAAGGAAATGGAATAAAATTGCCGTCGATATGGATTTTCATATTCTTTTGAAGTTTCTGATAGGCCAGTACGCTCGAAAAAACGGGCCCTATCACGATGATCAGCAAAAAAATGAATAAATAAGTTTTTGATTCCGGCATCAAAAATTTTCCCGTTACGCGACAGGGCCGATTTTCTTGGGAGAAATAACAATCTCCACCCTTCGATTGGCCAAGCGCCCTTCCGCACTCTCATTGCCTACGACCGGATGAAATTCTCCGTATCCGCTTGCGGCCAGCCGGCGCGGGTCAAGGCCGATCACATCTTGAAAATGATGAATGACTTCGGTTGCTCTCGCAGTCGAAAGTTCCCAATTCGAACGCCAGCCCGAAAGACGGATCGGCTGATTGTCCGTATGCCCTTCTATATAAATCATATGGCCCACGGCTTTTTGATCAATAATTTCGGCAACTTTATTTAAAGATTCTTTGGCCGATTCCTTCAACTCAGCTTTCCCCGAATCGAAAAGAATCCTGTCTTGAACCGTCACCACTAAACCGCGGTCTTGCATTGAAACCGACATATCCCCCGCCTCGAGTTCGTCTTTGAGCCTTCTCTCAAGCTCCGCCTTGGCATTGGCCAATTCCTCACGCGAACGCATCATCTCATCGAGCTCCTGATTCAGATGAGCGATTTCTTGATTTAAACCGCGAATCGTCGCCGCTTGCTGCTGATTGAGTCTCTCCATGTCCTGGTCTTTAGCGCATCCGGCCAAAAAAATCATCACAATAAGCGGGATGGAATATTTTTTAATGAAGGCGATCACTTTGCGATGCTCCTCTCAAAATCTTTTTGGGCGGACCGGATTTTGTCAAAAATGTCTTTGCGCCGGACTACTTTTAGAAAACAGTCGACCACATGAGGGTCAAACTGGCTGCCGCGATTGACTTCGATCTCATGCAGAGTTTCCTCAATGGTCCGCTGCTCGCGATAGGTGCGTTTTGAAATCATAGCGATAAATGAATCTACCACAGAGACGATGCGGGCCCCAATCGGGATTTCTTCGGCGCGCAATCCTTGCGGGTAACCTTTGCCGTCATAGCGCTCATGATGATGCAAAATGATGGGAATCACGGGCTGAAGCGAAGAAATGGAACGAAGAAGGTTTGCGCCGCGCATGGGAATACGTTTGATCAATTCAAATTCTTTTTTGGTCAGCTTGCCTTTTTTGCGCCATACCTTTTCAGGGAAAGCGAGTTCTCCGGTTTTAAGGAGCATAATGGCATGCTGCAGATGCGTCAGCTCTCTTCCGGAAAGTTCCAGCTCTTTGCCAACTTCCAGCACAATTTCACCAAAGATCGGAAGATGGCGCCGGTCGCCGCCGAAATTTAATTCGAGAAGCTCGTTGATGGTTTTGATGCTCCCAATCGTCAGCTGCTGTGTTTCTTCGAAAAGCTGGGCATTTTTAATGGCCACGACCGCCTGCTCCGAAAGGGATTTTAAAATTTCTAAATCAATTTTGGTAAAAGGCTGGCCGTCGATTTTGTCCCAAAGAATAATCACCCCGACAACATGGTCTTCAATAAAAGGGACTCCGATCGAATGGCGGTCCAGATGAAAATCTCCGGTTTCAGCAATCCGGCCCTGCAGGCCGCGCCCAATCCGGACACGATTGGTGTGAACGAAACGTTTGTGCTCGCCAAATGAAAAATAAGGAAGAAGATATTTTTGTTCCGTATCCATCAGCATAATAGAACACCCTTTGGCTTTGAGCACTTGGGCGCTCAAACGTCCGATACGGGGCAGGAGTTCGCTGAGACGGAGCGAAGAACTGATGACGCGATGGACCGAATGCATTGTGGAAAGGGCCAGGGCGCGCGGATGAACGGTTTCATAAAAATTATTGAGCTCAAAATTTTTATAGGCGAGGTCGACCTGGCTTGCGATGAAATAATCAAACGGCTCCATGAGAGGTTTAATTTTCTTTTCTGATTCTTGTAAGGCACAAAGCACCAAAAGGCCTTTGAGTTTTCCAAGATGCCGGAAAGCAAAAATGGCCCCGCTTTTTCCGAAAGCGCATTTGTAAAAAGTAGGGGCCCTGCGCAGGGAATCTTCATCCTGAGAAAACTGTTCCATATATTTATGGAGAAAAGTTTCACAGCTGGACTGATTGGAATTTGAAGCCGCATAGAAAGAACAGGCGCCTTTGCGGTCAAGGCGGATCAAACGATTTCCATCATCTTCCATAAGAAAAAGCCAGCCCAGAGGTTTTCCCAAAAGATGATTGAACGATTTATAGCCTTCCTGCCATTGAGGATTGGGCAGTAAAAACTTTTCGATGACGGAAGGTTTATGGATAATTTTCATTGGAAAATATTTTACACCCTCTCATACGGTTCAAAAAAGCGTTTGTACTCATCCAAAGCAAAACGGTCGGTCATCCCTGCCACATAATCGCAGACCGCGCGGTGAAGCCCTTCCTCACGGCTGCGCCGGAGCACTTCCGGAGGAAGCTGGGCAGGCCTTTCAATCAAGGCCTTGAAAATGGCCTTGAGAAAACGCTGTGCCTTTTCGGTCATCCTTTCGACGCGATAATGGTGATAGAGATTCTGATTGAGGAATGCCTTGATTTCCCGCACATAAGCCGCCATTTCCTTAGAAAATCCCACCACCATTTTTTCTGTTTTCTGCACATCTTTTACATGCCGTATGCCCAGCCTTTCAATCTGCGCCAAAGTGTGATCAACTAGATCGACCACCAGGCGGTTAACAATCAGACGAATGGCGAGACGCTTGCGCGGAACGGGTCCAATGCCGGGATATTTTTTGCGTATGTATTTGGCTGCATCTTGCCAGAGCCGGAGTTTTCCGATTTGTTCTTCGGTCAAAAGTTCGGCGCGAAGGCCGTCATCCAAATCATGATTATTGTAAGCGATCTCATCCGCTAAATCAGCCACTTCGGCCTCAAGGGTACGGAACCGGGTTTTCTTTTCTTTAAAACGTTCCGGATGTTTTTTCATTCCTTC
>JACPXL010000031.1 GCA_016196555.1 Candidatus Omnitrophota bacterium
CTTAAAAACCATTGCCGTCGCGTATCAGGTTTCACTTGAAGGTCTCAAGCTTACTTGGGATGAGCTTGTCAAACTGACAGGTGCCGGTGTGCCGGTGCTGGTCAATATTGAAGAGCGCCATTTTGCGGTGGTGACAAGTGTGGCAAACGGCCTTGTGACGTTTAAAGAAAACGGTTACACGCGCGTAAAAAGCGAGACGGAATTTAAGGCGCGGTGGTTTTCATCACTCGGGTCCTCGTCAAATCAGGGTGCGGCTCTTGTGGAGACCGGCTACAACGCGAATCTTCTCACCGCAGGCGTCGATCACACGCTCACCGCCAAAGAGCTTCTCAAAGTCAAAGGGGCGGGGTGGTTCAAGAAACTCTTCAAGAAAATCGTGAAATTTTTCCAAAAAGTGGTGGACGCGATAGTCAAAATCATTCAAAAGGTGATGGCTGCGATTACAAAGGCCTTTGTCGCGGTATTCGGCAAGACGATCGGCGGCGCGCTTGCCGGAATCGTCAACTCGATTATCAATATCCTGACCTTCCCCGTGCATGTGGCCTATTACGCTTCGCATGGCGATTGGAAAGGGCTGATGAAATACATGGGCCAGACGCTTCTTCAAGTCGCCATGATTGCCGTGCAGTTTATCCCGGGCGTGGGGCAAGCCTTGGGCGCCCTCTTTCAAATGCTTGGCAATTTCATCCAAGCGATCGGGGCCACTTTAGTGAATTTTGCTACGCAAACCTTGGGTCAAGGGCTTTTAGGAACTCTCGTCAATGCGGTGGGAAGCGTTATTTCCAATATTGGAACTTCTCTTGTCAATTATGGTGTCAAACTTGCCAATGGAAGCAACTCCTTTTTGAGCGAACTCAAAACGAGTGGTTTTGGAGCGGTCAAAAATGCCCTCAAAAATGGGATTAGCAATCTGATTAATAAGCTCAATCCTGTCACTTATTACCAAACCCTTGCCAAATCGGTGACTGAATCCTTAAAGCAGCTCGGCTTCAAAAACTCTCTTTCCAAACTGCTGGATTGGTCTAAGGAACAGTTCGTTTCTAACATTATTCAGAAAAAGATCGACCAAAGCTTAGAGAAATCCAAAATGAACAGCTTTTTTAAATCTGTGATTTCCACGGTTTCTTCAGCCGCAGTGCAGGGAATAAGCAGCGCCATTGTCTCAGGCACAAGTAGCTTTCTCAGCCAAGCCGCGGTTTCACTGGGCCTGCGCGCGCCGCCCACGGGCGGCCCCAGAATTCTTCAATATCCCGGCGATGAAGCTTTTTATGTATATGGCCAGGACGGAAGGCCGAGCGAAGTGATGTTTGGCGGCGCACCGGTTGATTTCGGGGGATTCGATTCCGGATCGGGTCTTACTTACGGTTACAAAACCGATGAAAACGGAATCCCGCTCTTCGCCTACCGCCTCGGCACCGGCGAATTTAACCGCCAGCCGGAAATTACTTTCGATATCCGCACAAATCCCGACGGCATTTCATGGAAGAACGACGGCGGCGATATCTTCGAATCCCGAATCGATCCTGTTACGGGAAAACAAAAAGCGCCGAAAGAAATCAGCAATCTCGAAGAAAAGCCTTCTTTCTACAATCAATTGAACAGTCTCCGTTACGGGGCCGCCGATTATCTCACAGAAAGAAATAATCAATTTTCCAACTTTGTCCTGGACGAAGTCTACGGAGCCAGCCGCCTTAGGCCATACCTCGGAGCTACAGGCTCACGCCTGGCCATTGGGTTGACAAGTCCGGGAGCTCTTTCAACCCTCCTGGGCCGTGAATATGTTAATGGACTCATTGATACTCTGCGCGTTGGGGATCAGCTTGCGGGAATCAAATCTGACTTTTTTAACGCACGGGCCTCATTTCAAAATGGCGATTACTTTGATGCGGCAAAAGGCTTAGGATCCGCCGGCTTAAAAGGCTTGACCGAAGGCGGCCGAATACTCAATATTGTGGCCGGATTCGCCGGCACGGTGAAGGGGGTTGGTCAGCTTGGCAAGGTAGTACGAAATGCCGATAGGTTTGAAGACGTTGTGCGAGTGTTTCGGGTTGAAGGAGGAGGAAGTAAGGTAAGATTCGATATCGACGACATTGGTAATGTCAATCTGCGTTCGGGGGATCAATCCCGAATCTTCCTTAATTTTGGAGAGGAAAAAAGAGCCATTGAATTTCTTGGAAAACGCGGGTCCGGGGCAGAGGTCAAGGAATTCTACGTGCCAAAAAAGTTTTTGGAAAAGATTCAGCGGGATGCAGTTCCTGAAATAGACGCTCGTTTATTTCCAAAGCGGCCTATTCAAGTCGATACCACAAAAGCTCCCAATCAATTCGGGATCCCGAAAGAATATTTTGAAGAGCTTCTCGATGAAATTATTAAAAAAAGCGGTAGAATATTTATGAAGAAACAATGATAAAAATATCTGAAATTGAAAGACTCCGGA
>JACPXL010000032.1 GCA_016196555.1 Candidatus Omnitrophota bacterium
CTGGTCCCGCTTTTATCCGCGACGGAAAAACGGTATTTTTTAATTGCCAGCGTTTCGAGTTTTCCATTTTCTTTTAAACGCTGGCGGGCGATTTCTAAATTAGTCCCGCCAATATTGACCTTGAGAAATTCCTTGCCAACCCATTTTTCAAAATCCGGCAAGCCCTGATAATTACGAAGCATGGTCTCTTCTCCCGGCACCTTTTCCATAAATTTTTGTATTGATGCGCGCAACTGCTTCAATTGATCTGAGGTTAATCGATGGTATTCCGTAAAACGAGCGGTTTCTTGCCGAAGTTTTTTTTCTCTCTGGCGCGCGGGCAGACGCAATTCGGATTTGCTGGAAGCAGATACGCGATGCAAAGTTACAGAAAAAGCGCCCCTATCTGCTTTATAATCCACCTTAAAATCATCTCCGGCTAGCAGCCAGTCAGACACTTGTGATAATTCATGCGCCGCAAATATCCAAATATTCAACCGATCGATAAGAGGATAGTGAGCGATTTTATTATTAATGGCTGCGGCCGCTGAATAATTTTCTTGTTTAGCTTGTTTAAGAATAGTTTCCAATTCATTTCTCACTTTTGCAAAGGGCCTGTCCGCCCTTACCCGGTCAGCTTTCAGCGATCCTAAATGGGCCGCTATACCGCTCACAATGAACGCAAGTACTCCTATAAAAATATCTTTAAGGCCGTTGGCAGTTTTAAAAAACCAGTAGGCCGAGAGACCTGCCATAACCATCAAACCATAATAACCCAAAGGTGTAATTCCTTGCGGACTGACTTCATGCGTAAGTTCTGCTGGTGAAATCCGCATTTCGGATTTTGATTTGGGTGCAAAGTGTTTTCCCTCAAGCACCTCTTGGGCCGCACGGCTGATGATGCTGTTTGTACCGCTGGCCAGCTCCTTAAGCGTTTCTCGAACATAATCAACGGCTATCGCATCGCCACTAAAGTCCCTATCAAGCAATTTTATTCTTTCGAAACTTGGGTTATTTTCAATCGCTTTTACAAATGATAAGAGCGTAGTTCTCGCGACCGGGGCGATTTGGCTGTGGTCACGATAACTGCCAAAAAGCCATGGCCAGCCAAAATTTAACTGACGACTAGCAAAAACTCTATTAAGATTGTGAAACGGCCAAATTGGAATAACAGATATCCAGGATATAACGCCAGTATTTCTACTATCGCGATTATAAAATGTCTTTGACAGACCCCGGACAATCTTATCAAGATTCTGAGAGTTAAGATTATAGGAAAGAGTGGTAAAAGTGTTTTTGTGAATCCATTCGGTATATTGCCGGCGTAATCTACTCTCTTCCGTAGCCAATCGAATGAACCCTATGAACCCTATAATTCCTACCCCAAGCACACCGGCTGCTACGATTCTCCAATCAACACTGCGCAATTCGGAGCGGGCTCCCAGACGAGGAAGACGCCCGGTTAACCGTCCTTTGGGGCGTGTTACATGCATTTTAGTTATTTTTTCAACCGGCCTGGATTTTTTATCGACCGCGGTTTTTGGTTTAACTTTTTTATTTTGGGCTCGGGGATTAAAACGTGCTGGGAATGCTCCAGGAATAAGGCGAGGCCGCACCGCAGTGCCTCTTTGTAAAGCCCCTCCAGGGCCCGTGGTCAATCCTACGGACGTTGCAGGATTCAAAAGTTTCAAAACATTGGATTCGGTGAGCTGATTTTGCGATTGAAGGAGGTTTAGATTTTCCAGAAAATTTTCCACTCTCGCTTGCCATAAAGTACGGAGATCGGTGGAGGCAGCAGATGAAAAGATTTCATCAAGAAAGGGCGTATAGTCCCCGGCTTTTTCGATTCGGCCGCTGGCAGCCAAATCACGAATGATTTGGTCCCGCCACTGCTTGGCCAGCACAGCATCAAAACCTTCTTGGCGTGGGCTTGAAAGCAAACGGTCTCTTAGGGCCCGGACAAAAGCGCCGTGCAAATCGACTTTGCCATTTTCAACCTTGAAATAATTTTTCCAAGAAACGTCGCCGGACATATGCTGGCGGTAATGATTGGCTTCGGGAATATCTTTTATGGCGGGCGTCAAAAGCAAATAAGAAATCCCTTTTTCTTTTAATTGTTCGGTGAGGCCTTGAGTGTGAAATCCACCGGCCACAAGAAGGCTGGTATGAGTTGATTCCATGAGATGATGGAAAAGGGCCTTGTCCCGCTTTTGTGCGTTTTGATAAAAATCCAAATGGAATTTTAAATCGTTCTCAAGGCCGCGGTCGAGAATCCAGGAATGATTTTTGATTTCATTCCAATCCTGATGGCTAAGTTCCAAACGGGCCAGGCGCTTGAGAATTAAAATTTCACGGCTTACCTGATCGAGCTTTCTTTCTTCCTCATTTTGGAAAAGACTATTTTTCACCGACTGCGTATATTGTTCAAAATCCTGGAAAAATTTTGTTCCTTCGATTTCTTTAAGGCGTTTTTGATTCTGGATGAGATGGTTAAGCCGGTTTGAAAGAAGCAGTGAATCCACCCTTTCCTTCAGATAAAGAGCGAATGCCTCCGGAGTGATCCTGGAAGTACGGAAGTCTTGGAATTTATGATTAAATTCTCCCATGTCAGCCTGAGTAGACCCTAAAGACGCGCGCGCGTCTTTCACAAGTTTTTTAATTTCTGATTCGATTGAAAAATCACTTTTGCCGTCTTTTTTGATTTCACCGATTAGCAGAGCAAGTTCGGTCCCCTTTTCGGGAAGCTGGATACGGGCAAGTTTTTTAAGGACGTCGAATAAGCGGGCATGATTGCTTTCAAAATCGGCAAGCGTTCGGTCAAGTTCTAGAAGTTGTTTTGAATAAATTAATTCTTTTTGCTTTTCGATTTCCTCTTTGAAGGAATAAATTTTTTCGAGGGCCGAGTTTTCTTCTTGAAGGGCGCTAAGATAAAGGGCAATGCCGTCTTCATACAATGACCAGTCTTCAACCCCTTGAAAAACTATTCGGCTGCCATTTTCCTGGGAGGAAAAAATCGCCGCCGCCACGGTCCCGGCCAGTTCTCCATTTTTAAAATAATCTTCGAATGTTTGCTTAAGAAGTTTTTTGTCCGGAAAACTTCTAAAAATCTGCGGATCAAGTTCGCGGGAGGCCCCTTCGAGCGCGACACGATCAAGGCCGTATTCTTTCTGAAAATGGCTGATGATGTTTTGAATATTGCGCTGGGCGTCCGGAACGGCGTGCGCATCCTGGACAAGGATAATAAGGTCCTGGCTTTTGCCTTGATAGACTTCCTGGATTTTCCCTATCTCTTCAGGAATTTTAATGCTGGATAAATTTTCAGGAGAAATTTTTGAGGCGGGAGAAGAAGCCGGCCGGCCGGCTTCGGCCATTGCAAAACAAGGCGCGGTAAAGTGGTTCGTACTTATAAAAGATATTAAAATCCAAAAAGAAATGAGGCGATTAATACCCCTTATTTTTTGATGCGCTGCCGGCATTTTTAGTTTTGTTAGTTGGCTCCTAAAGGATTTTGAGGCTAAACGTCGCTGAAAGTAACTTAAGGCTTTAGAAAAGTCAAGCCGCAGAATTTATCGTTATAGCATTGACTAACATCCGATAACTCTAGATCAAATTTGATTTTATAATTTTCATCAAAAATCAGCGGAGAAATTCTTTTTTTTGGAGGCTGCGACAAAGTCCTTTTTCGCCTGCCGACATGACACGATGATGATTCCAAATAAAAAACGGTTTGAGAAAAAATGAGAACATTTTTAAAAAGGGCTTTTCGGCCAAAATTTCCCATTCAAAGACGGCCTTAACCGAACCGTTTTGTTGTTTTAATGTCCATATTCCCCGCCCTTCGAAATCACCGGTCGATTTTGCCGCCAAGCGATAGGGCTTTGCGGCTTCCATACTTTCAAGCTGCCAGGAAAGATGATAAGGAACAACTTTTTTAAGCCGAAGGCCTACAATGCCACCGGTTCGATCCGGGCGCGGAGGACGAATTTCACGCGCTTCGAGATTCCCAGGATACCACCATTCCGGATAGTGAAGCGGGTCCGCCAAAAGATCAAAAACTTCTTCGATATTGCCTTTGACCGTCCACTCCGTGACAAAACGGTAATTATTCCACGCCATGTGAAATTTCTTTCGCGAGAGCCAGATAATCCTTAAGCCAAAGCTCCTCGCCGCGGACCTTTTCCGGGAGTCCCATCCCTTTAAAAATTTCCAATAAAGCCGCTCTTTTCAGGCCCAATATTTTAGCATGGCCCAAAAGATGGAGAAGCGTTTTCCGCCGCTGGCTGAATGCCGTTTGAATGATGTGGAAGAGAAGTTTTTGGTCGATTTTGGGCAGTTCGGAGTCGGGTTTGAAAGTTAAAACCAGCGCCGTAGATTCTACTTCAGGGCGCGGAGAAAAACAGGAAGGAGGAATATTGAAGGCCCTTTTCGCATTCGCATAAAATCCGACTCCAAGCGTAAGCCGGCTGTAATCTTTGCTGCCGGGCACCGCCAAAATCCGTTCGGCCACTTCTTTTTGCACAGTCAAAACGGCCATGGAAAA
>JACPXL010000005.1 GCA_016196555.1 Candidatus Omnitrophota bacterium
TAAAAGGGCTGGCAAGCTCGACGCAACCAAAAGTCCTCCCGTGACTGAAATATTAGAAAAACCCTTAGAACCTCTTCTAGGAGGAGAGCTACGTCTAGAAGCAGCAACATTAACTGGCATTATGCTAAGTGATGTAGCTGGTGCTGGTAACCCCGGCGCAGCTTTTTCATACATCCCAAGATCCGGAGCATTAACTTTTGCTGAAGCCGCTTCTCGACTTCGCCCTTCGATTTTTCTCAGGGCTCCGCTCGAAGAAGAAGTGTTTTCTTCTCGGAGTTCTCTCGTATTTATAATTTTGATAAACCCCTCATAATCCTCTCCCAATGTTTTCTTTAGGAAGCTTTCTGTCAACTTTGAAATCGTCCCGCCCTGATGGAGCAGTTTTCTTATCTCGACCACAAACTGAAAGAGCTTGGGGTCTTGGAGCCATTGGCCGGTTTGGGAGTGTTGTAGGGCGAGTTTCTGAATGATGCTGCGATACTCCGGGGCTCTTTCTTCCCATTTGAGAAAGGCCTCGTCATTCAAGTGAGACGCATCTAACATCTGAGTCCCTAGATTGAGCATGATTTTTTCAAAGGTGATTTCTGAATTGCCTGAAACAAAATCGTAAAATTCTTTTATTTTATGGAAGTAAGCAGAACGATCGTCTGAGTGTTCCATGCGAGGAGTGATGACGCAGTAGCCAATATTAGCCTTGTCTAATAGCTCTTTAAACCCTGAGGTGTGAAATCCTCCCATGACAATAGCAGCCGTGGTGTTTTTTTTGTCTTCGAATGTTTTAAGAACTTTATTGAATAGAATTTGATCACGCTCAAGAACTTTTGCGTAGAATTTTTTGGCTATTTTGAAGATGTCTCCGAAGTCGGGGGATTCGAATGGGAGGTTGTTTTCTTTACATAACTCTTTTAAGGCTTGAGAAAAGTTTGTTACGTACTCTTTTTTTCTTTGTAAGTTTTTCCTCCCCCTTATTTTTTTAAGGGGGACTGAGGGGGTTACTTCCTCTTCTTTCATAACTCCCCTAACCCCTAACTCCCCAGGCCCGTTTAAGGAAGTAACTCCCCAGCATAGTCTCTCTCCAATTCCAGCAATCCTTTTGCTTGAGGGGTCGTTGCTAATTCTTCTATAAGCTCTCCTTCGAGACTTTTAATTTCTGTATCTAATTTTTCCCAGGAGATTTGTTTCATGAGGGACATTTGTTGGGTGAAGAGTCTAAGATTGGGATAAAGCTCTTTTTCTTCTTGTTTTTCCCTCCCCTTAAGACGACCGAGTCCGGGTACCCGCTTTTGGGTGGACGAGGAAGTGGTTGCGACCGAG
>JACPXL010000025.1 GCA_016196555.1 Candidatus Omnitrophota bacterium
GCTCGATCTACTAATAATACATTTCATTTCTATTAATAATAGATTCCCGCTAAAAAAAGTTGTGTTCACCCTTTGCTTTCTGTAAATCAGGTGTTATCTTTATGCAACTCTAATCCACGAAAGGTTTAGTGAAAACCAAAAAGTACCCGAGAAGTCTCCGGATTGTTAGCGTCTTGACGCTGGCGTTTTTTCTTTTCCAGCAAATTGCGTGGGCGGCGCCGGACCGGCCGGCCCTTTTCCGGCTCTCCGATGAATCCTCGGCTCAAGAAAAACAAATCCCTCAAACTTCTTCTGCGGTATCGTTAAATCCTCCGACCCTGCAAACCAGCAATCAATTTCTGGAAAATTCTTTATCACTTACTCCTGTCATTAATCAATCTGAGATCCTTCGTCCCGTTGAAAAAGTTTCCGGGACTCAGGATGACGAATCGCAAGATCGTCATTCTGAGGCCGCAGGCCGAAGAATCTCGGACGAAATTAAAAATGCGGATGACAAATCGCAAGAAGCTTACGACTACGAGCGTTATTCCCTCTCGCGTGCCCTCGACCTGCTTCGCCCCGAATTCGCTTCCGCCTTGATTCTTGATAAGCCCCTCTCCCGTAAGGAGCTCGAAACTCTGCGGAATCATTCCATCCAGGAAGGCATCGAGATCGCCCTCCTCATCCTCCACGGTGAGACCGTTCTTATCAGTACCGGCTCAGGCGATGAGATCGCCGCCTCGTCTGCCGCCCAAAAGGTGCTTGCGAAGGCCTCCTTTGTGGCCCATACCCATCCGGACGAGAATTCCAGGGAAGGTCCCACCGGTCCTGACTTCCAAGCGGCAGGGGAGAGAACGGATTATGTCCTCACGCGGGAAAACATTTATGCCTACAATCAATCGGGTTCCCTCGGCCCGGTGGCCCCGGTTGAATTTTATTCTCTATATCTTTTGAGCCTTCGTGAATCCCGCCGGCTGCACAATGAAAAAGAGGTGCGTGAAGATCTGAATCTCCTGATTGCTGAGCAGGATCGCTTGAATGAAATGGACCAGGAGCCTCGAAAAATTTGGTTGGCGGGAGGGACGGTTTATGATCAAGTCTTCCAAATCAAGCTTTCAGACGGCTCCACCTGGACCATGGACAGCACGGACCCTCTTGAAACAACCCTAGACAACTCAAACTTCCATTTAATCTACGACAGCTCAGGCAATCTAAAAACCGGATTGGATAAACGAACCCAAATAAATTTTGAGTATAAAAACGGAGTTTTTTCAGAAATCGTCAATTTCGCCACCCCTCTTTACCGCTTTTATAACGCCTCCAATGGAGACCACAAATATAAGAACACTCAAGTCGTCGATCCCGGGTATGTCATTGAGATGGAGGGAAAGCCAATAGCCTATGTCTCTTCCTCCGCCGGTCCGGATATGGCGCCCTTCTATAATCTCTACAACCCCAACAATCAAGAAAACTACTACACTCTATCCGAGGGTGAGAAAAACTCTCTAGTTGCTGCCGGCTGGCAGGACAAAGGTTCCGTCGGCTATCTCGTAAATCGTCCTCCGGATATCACACCCTTATATCGCCTTTATAACCCTAACCCCGGCGGCAGGCACCATTACACCACCGATAGGCGCGAGAGGGATGATTTGGTGAAGGCCGGTTGGCGCAGTGAAGGGATAGAGGAAGGCAGCGAAGCCGCCGGATACCTCACGCTCAAACCCTTGGACAATTTCACCATCCCGCTCTACCGCTTTTACAATGCCGCCA
>JACPXL010000033.1 GCA_016196555.1 Candidatus Omnitrophota bacterium
CGGTATTGACGCACTTTCCAGAAGCAGTCTCAACTGGACCGACATTCAAGTGATGTCCAAAGCCGGAGTGAATTGGACGGATCTTAATCGTCTCTCAACCGCCGGAGTGAATTGGACGGATATTCAAGTGCTCTCCAAGACCGGAGTGAACTGGACTGGCATAAACGCACTTGCCGCCGCTGGAGTGAACTGGACTGATATACAAGTATTATCAAAAGCCGGGGTGAATTGGAGCGGTATCAATGCATTGGCAGCCGCCGGCGTGAATTGGACCGATATTCAAGTGTTATCAAAGGCCGGCGTGAATTGGACCGACTTCAACCGCTTTTCAACCGCCGGCGTGAATTGGACAGATATTCAAGTGCTCTCTAAAGCAGGAGTAAACTGGAGCGGCATCAATGCGCTTGCGGCGGCTGGAGTGAACTGGACCGACATTCAAGTGCTCTCGAAAGCGGGAGTGAACTGGAGCGGTATTGACGCACTTTCCAGAAGCAGTCTCAACTGGACCGACATTCAAGTGATGTCCAAAGCCGGAGTGAATTGGACGGATCTTAATCGTCTCTCAACCGCCGGAGTGAATTGGACGGATATTCAAGTGCTCTCCAAGACTCAAGTGTTATCCAAAGCAGGAGTGAATTGGAGTGGGATGAACGCGCTTGCTGCTGCGGGAGTTAATTGGACGGATATTCAAGTTCTCTCAAAAACCGGAGTCAATTGGACAGGCATGAATGCGCTTGCTGGGGCAGGAATCAATTGGATTGATATACAAGTCTTATCGAAAGCAGGAGTCAATTGGAGCGGAATTAATGCCCTTGCGACCGCTGGGGTTAACTGGACAGATATTCAGGTGTTATCCAAAGCCGGCGTGAATTGGACGGATCTTAATCGTCTCTCAACGGCGGGCGTGAACTGGACCGACATTCAAGTGCTCTCCAAGACCGGTGTCAACTGGAGCGGCATGAATGCGTTGGCTGCCGCCGGAGTGAACTGGACTGATATTCAAGCGTTATCCAAAGCCGGGGTTAATTGGAGCGGAATTAATGCACTCGCTGCCGCAGGAATTAATTGGACTGATATCCAAGTATTATCAAAAGCCGGGGTGAATTGGAGTGATCTTAACAAACTTTCAATTGCCGGCGTGAATTGGACTGACATTCAAGTTCTCTCGAAAACCGGAGTCAATTGGACAGGTATGAATGCGCTTGCCGCGGCGGGGGTGAATTGGACAGACATTCAAGTGCTTTCGAAAGCGGGAGTCAATTGGAGCGGCATGAACGCTCTTGCTGCGGCGGGGGTGAATTGGACAGACATTCAAGTGTTATCAAAAGCGGGGGTAAACTGGAGCGGAATCAATGCCCTTGCCACTGCCGGTGTGAACTGGACCGACATACAAGTTTTATCGAAAGCGGGAGTCAATTGGAGCGGCATGAATGCCCTTGCTGGAGCCGGAATCAATTGGACCGACATACAAGTTTTGTCCAAAGCAGGAGTCAATTGGAGCGGAATTAACGCCCTCGCGACCGCTGGGGTTAACTGGACCGACATTCAAGTCATGTCCAAAGCCGGAGTGAATTGGACGGATCTAAACCGACTCTCAGTTGCCGGCGTGAATTGGACCGACATTCAAGTCCTCTCAAAGACCGGTGTCAACTGGAGCGGCATGAATGCGTTAGCGGCAGCGGACTAAATGCACTCGCGACCGCTGGGGTTAACTGGACGGATATTCAAGTCTTATCAAAAGCCGGAGTGAATTGGAGCGATCTTAACAAACTTTCAATTGCGGGCGTGAACTGGACTGACATTCAGGTGCTCTCGAAAACCGGAGTCAATTGGACGGGTATCAACGCGCTGGCGGCGGCTGGAGTCAATTGGACCGACATACAAGTTTTCTCCAAAGCAGGAGTCAATTGGAGCGGAATTAACGCCCTCGCGACCGCTGGGGTTAACTGGACCGATATTCAGATGTTATCCAAAGCTGGCGTGAATTGGAGTGGAATCAACGCCCTTGCGGCCAGTGGCGTGAACTGGACTGATATTCAACTGTTGTCGAAGACAGGTGTCAACTGGACCGATTTTAACCGGCTCTCAACGGCGGGAGTGAATTGGACTGATATTCAAGTGTTCTCCAAAGCGGGGGTAAATTGGAGCGGCATCAATGCGTTTGCAGCGGCCGGGGTGAATTGGACGGACATTCAAGTGCTCTCGAAAGCCGGCGTCAATTGGACGGACCTTAACAGGCTTTCAGTTGCTGGGGTTAACTGGACGGATATTCAAGTGCTCTCAAAAACCGGAGTCAATTGGAGGAGTCAATTGGACAGGTATCAACGCTCTTGCTGTGGCGGGGGTGAATTGGACGGACATTCAAGTGCTCTCAAAAGCTGGAGTGAATTGGAGCGGCATGAATGCGCTTGCCGCGGCGGGGGTGAATTGGACGGACATCCAAGTGCTCTCAAAAGCTGGAGTAAATTGGAACGGGATGAACGCGCTTGTCGGAGCAGGAATTAACTGGACTGACATACAAGTCTTGTCGAAAGCTGGGGTGAATTGGAGCGGGATGAACGCACTTGCCGGAGCTGGAGTTAACTGGATCGACATACAAGTCCTTTCAAAAACCGGAGTGAATTGGAGTGGCATCAATGCCCTTGCTGCGTCCGGAGTTAACTGGACTGATATACAAGTATTATCCAAGGCCGGAGTGAATTGGAGCGGTATCAATGCTCTTGCAGCCAGTGGTGTGAACTGGACTGACATTCAAGTACTGTCAAAAACGGGAGTCAATTGGACCGATTTTAACCGTCTCTCAACCGCCGGCGTGAATTGGACGGATATTCAAGTATTGTCCAAAGCCGGTGTGAATTGGAGCGGCATGAATGCACTTGCTGTAGCCGGAGTGAATTGGACGGACATCCAAGTGTTATCGAAAGCCGGTGTCAACTGGAGCGGCATGAATGCGCTCGCGGCTGCGGGAGAGAATTGGACGGATATCCAAGTATTATCAAAAGCCAGCGTGAACTGGACGGATCTCAACCGTCTCTCTGTTGCTGGAGTCAACTGGACGGACATACAAGTGTGGGTTAATTGGACGGATCTCAATCGCCTTTCAACTGCGGGCGTGAATTGGACGGATGTGGAAGTTCTTTCAAAAGCCGGAATGAATTGGAGCGGCATGAATGCTTTAGCGGTTGCCGGAGTGAACTGGACCGACATACAAGTGTTATCGAAGGCCGGGGTGAATTGGAGCGGCATGAACGCACTCGCAGCGGCTGGCGTGAATTGGACTGACATACAAGTGTTGTCAAAGACGGGTGTCAATTGGACTGATTTTAACCGACTTTCAACCGCCGGAGTGAATTGGACGGACATTCAAGTCTTATCGAAAGCCGGAGTGAATTGGAGCGGGATGAATGCTTTAGCGGTTGCCGGAGTGAACTGGACCGACATACAAGTGTTATCGAAAGCTGGTGTGAATTGGAACGGAATGAATGCTCTTGCTGCAAGCGGTGTGAACTGGACCGACATACAAGTTTTATCAAAGGCGGGCGTGAATTGGACAGATCTTAATCGTCTTTCAATCGGCACTTGCTGCCAGCGGAGTGAATTGGACTGATATCCAAGTCTTATCCAAAGCCGGGGTGAATTGGAGTGGAATTAATGCCCTTGCTGCAGCCGGCATGAATTGGACCGATATTCAAGTGTTATCCAAGGCCGGGGTGAATTGGAACGGCATCAATGCGCTCGCTGCTGCCGGCGTGAACTGGACTGACATGCAAGTGTTATCCAAGGCCGGGGTGAATTGGAGCGGTATCAATGCCCTTGCTGCGGCCGGAGTGAATTGGACAGATATTCAAGTGTTATCCAAGGCGGGAGTGAATTGGACGGATCTCAATAAACTTTCAATTGCGGGAGTGAACTGGACGGATATCCAAGTGCTCTCAAAAACCGGAGTGAATTGGACTGGAATTAATGCCCTTGCTGCTAGTGGAGTGAATTGGACTGATATTCAAGTGTTATCCAAAGCCGGAGTGAACTGGAGCGGTATGAATGCTTTAGCAGCTGCCGGAGTGAATTGGACTGATATTCAAGTGTTATCCAAAGCCGGGGTGAATTGGAATGGCATGAATGCACTTGCGGCTGCCGGAGTGAATTGGACCGACATCGAAGTATTGTCGAAGGCTGGCGTCAATTGGAGCGGCATGAATGCTTTAGCGACTGCCGGAGTGAACTGGACCGACATACAAGCGTTATCGAAGGCCGGGGTGAATTGGAGCGGCATGAATGCGCTTGCTGCTGCGGGTGTGAATTGGACCGATATCCAGGTGCTTTCCAAAGCAGGAGTGAACTGGACCGTAATCAATGCGCTCGCTGCTGCCGGGGTCAATTGGACAGACATACACGTGCTCTCAAAAGCCGGAGTGAATTGGAGCGGGGTGAACGCTCTCGCGGGAGCGGGAGTCAACTGGACAGACATTCAGGTGCTTTCCAAAGCGGGACTGAATTGGAGCGGCATGAATGCATTAGCGGCCGCCGGAGTGAATTGGACAGACATTCAGGTGTTATCCAAAGCGGGAGTGCATTGGAGGCGCATGAATGCATTAGCGGCCGCCGGGGTGAATTGGACAGACGTTCAGGTGCTTTCCAAAGCGGGAGTGAATTGGAGCGGCATGAACGCTCTTGCTGCGGCCGGAGTAAATTGGACTGACATACAAGTCTTATCGAAAGCCGGAGTGAATTGGAGCGGTATGAATGCCTTGGCAGCGGCGGGCGTGAATTGGACGGATATTCAAGTGCTCTCGAAAGCCGGAGTGAATTGGAGCGGAGTGAATGCACTTGCCGCGGCCGGAGTGAACTGGACCGACATTCAAGCACTCTCTAAAGCCGGAGTGAACTGGACTGATCTGAATAAACTCTCAATAGCGGGTGTGAACTGGACTGATATTCAAGTGCTCTCCAAAGCCGGAGTCAATTGGAGCGGTATGAATGCCCTTGCTGCAGCCGGAGTCAATTGGACGGACATCGAAGTTCTTTCCAAAGCCGGAGTGAATTGGAGTGGTATGAATGCTTTGGCGGCGGCTGGGGTGAATTGGACCGACATACAAGTGTTATCGAAAGCGGGAGTGAACTGGATTGATTTGATGACGCTTACGCGCGCTACGATTAATTGGAGTGACATTCAAGTTCTTTCCAAGGTGGGAATTAACTGGAGTGATTTTAATATCCTGACCAAAGCCGGAGTGAACTGGACCGATATCCAGGTACTTTCAAAAACCGGAGTCAATTGGACGGGTATCAACGCTCTTGCTGCGGCGGGTGTGAATTGGACCGATATACAAATCTTATCGAAAGCCGGAGTGAATTGGAGCGGTATGAATGCCTTGGCAGCGGCGGGCGTGAATTGGACGGATATTCAAGTGCTCTCGAAAGCCGGAGTGAACTGGACGGATCTTAATCGTCTCTCAATCGCCGGCGTGAATTGGACGGATATTCAAGTGCTCTCCAAGACTGGTGTCAACTGGAGCGGGATGAATGCGCTTGCGGCAGCCGGGGTGAATTGGACTGACATTCAAGTGCTCTCCAAAGCCGGAGTCAATTGGAGCGGCATGAATGCACTCGCTGCTGCCGGTGTGAATTGGACCGATATCCAGGTACTTTCCAAAGCCGGAGTGAATTGGAGCGGAATGAATGCCTTGGCGGCGGCCGGAATTAATTGGGTTGATATTCAAATGCTCTCGAAAACCGGAATAAATTGGAATGGAATCGACGCCCTTTCAAAAGCGGGAGTGAACTGGACAGATGTTCAAGTGTTATCCAAAGCCGGAGCAAATTGGAGCGGGATGAATGCCCTGGCGGCGGCAGGAGTCAATTGGACCGACATTCAAACGCTCTCGAAAGCCGGAATCAATTGGAGCGGGATGACCGCTTTGGCCGGAGCTGGAATTAATTGGACCGATATTCAAGTGCTCTCAAAAGGCGGTATTAACTGGACTGACATTCAGCGCTTATCGTCGGCCGGAGTCAACTGGACCGACTTGAATGCCCTTTCTGACTCGGCCATCAACTGGTCGGATATACGCAGCCTTACGATTCAAGGAATCAATTGGACGGGGATCGATAGCCTCTCAGACGCCGGCATTAATTGGACGAGCATTCAATCCATGTCTGCCGTGGGCATTAACTGGACGGACATTCAAGTACTCTCAAAAGCGGGGGTGAATTGGACCGATATGTCCAGAATGGCAAGTCTGAATGTGAATTGGGATAATATTCAATCACTTTCAAAAGCAGGCATCAATTGGACTGATATCGATCGATTGTCCAAAGCCGGGGTGAATTGGACGGACATCCAAGCTCTTTCGACGGCCGGGGTCAACTGGACTGATTTGCAAGTCATGTCTAAAGGTGGAGTGAATTGGACGGATTTGGCGTTCATGACGGGGGTCGGGATGAACTGGACGGATCTCTCCGGTCAAACAAAATCTCTTATCAATTGGACTGATATTTCGAGAATGAGCAGCACAGGCATTGATTGGGATAAAATCAAAACCTTAAGCACACGAATCGATGCCATCGCTACCGATCTAACCACCACGCTCAATGCAACCAATACGATAAAAACGGCCATGGGTACGACAAGTGATTCGTCTACCACCGATACCTTATTTGGGAAAATTGCCAAAATCGATGCAGCTGTAGCCACGATGTCGACCAACACTTCAGTGTCGTCGCTTTCCACCAAATTGGATGAAGTCAAAGCAGCCATTGGCGCATCGACTGATTTGTCCACGGCTTCGACATTGTTCGGGAAAATAGCCGTCAATAAATCCGTTGTTAATGATATTAAAACATATTTGGGTGTCGATACTGATACAGCGTCCGCCAAAACGGTTTTTGGCCGTCTTAAAACAATGGATGAAAAAATAGGTTTAGACACTGATGCTGCAACCGCCAAAACAATTTTTGGAAAGATCGCGGCGTTGCCCGAGACGCTCGCCAATTTAGACGGAACTGTGGCAAGTATTCTTACCGAGGTGCAGTCCTTGCGCAGTGAAGTTGGAGCTGAAGGAAGCGCTGAATCTGTTGCCGCCGGTATTGAACGTCTCAAAGTGTTGATGGAGGAACTTAAAAATATCAGCACGCAAGTGGAAGAAATAACGCCCGGAGAAGGAGAAGTGGCAGCGGACATGATCAATACTCTTGTCGATGCAGTCAACAAAAGCGCCGAATCCATCGGGATTATTGGAGCCCAAGTGGAAAAATTAACGGCAGACCAAGGATCGAACCGGTCGAATATGGAGGCGAAACTCGAAGAAGTGAAGTCTTATCTCCTGGCTATCAAAGACGCCATGAACATAAAGGAAGAGCTTCGAGAAGAAGGCCAAGCTCCCAGTGCCGTAGTACAAGCATGGATCGAATAAGGAGAAAAAAATAGGGCTTTTTTTTGCTCCTGAATACTATAAGGAAGGTGTCCGATAGATAAAATGAAAAAAAATGCTATAAATTCATGCAAAATGATAAGTCGTATGCTATTATTTAATCGGGTGAATGGGTTATGAAAACTTATAAAAATAGTCATAAACTATTGATATTAATAGGCTTATATATTATTAATATGACCTATTTGATAGGTATTTCACGGGCGGCCGAGGACGTCAAAATCAAAATTTTGGCTATTAACCCCTCTGAAACCCAAACCCTCAATACGGAAGTCAGTCATATCCTTCCTCCCGAAGTTTCTCCTGAAGATATTGTCGATAAAGCGGGAATGAGCATTCGCTACAGCCAGGATCACAAAAGTTATCAGATTTTTCAAGCTGTTGAGCTTGCTCCCAAAGAAGCAAAAACCATCGTTATCCGCGTCAAAAATGTTTGGACTGTTCCGGACGAAGTTCTTGGCGAACTTAAAACGGAACTTGAGAAAAATGTTACGTCACTCCAAGGCACCCAATACGAAGAAACGAGTCAAATGTTTTATGACAAGGTTTTAGAACGGATAACATCCATCGAAACTGAGCAGGTGAAAGCGATTGGAGTTAAACAGCGGATAGAAATGTACCGTGCTCATATGACAATTGTCAGCGAAATTAAAAAAGATTTGGCTTCGCTTTTATCGATGCGGCAAATAAAGAATGAACAAACAAATGGTGTGCGGACGGTCAAATTTGTCATTACAGCCAAAAACCCGGCATCAAAAGATGTGACGATGGATGTTCGAGCCATGCTTCCCAAAGGGATTTTAGGTTCGGACGTGGTTGAAAAACTTGGCTTTGAGTTGCTTTATGATGAACCCCAGAGCAGGTATTTGCTTCAAAAACAGGAGCTTTTTACTGCAAAGGAAACAAAAAAATATGAAATCATACTGAAAGATATTTGGTTCATTCAGGAATCCGAGTTGGAACTGATACGAAAGCAAACCGATAAAATCATGCAGCACTTTGCCCAAAGTGCCTATGAGGCATTCGCCAAGCAAATGGGGGATTATATCTATGACTCTCTTGATTCTATCCTGAAATTGCAGGCGGAAGTCGCTTCTTCGGATGCCATTGATGAACGTATTCGCGCTTTTATTCTGAATTCTGAACGCCTTGAGCTGGTGAAGCAAAAACTTAAGGAATTGCAGGATTTACTTCTTGAAATTCCTCTCAAACGCGAGCTTGACGAATTCGATAAAATCCGCCAAGCCGTGAAAGAACTTTCCAAAGTCGTCGATATTTTGCGCTTAGGTTTTACCCCTGATTTGTCCACCACATGGTGGATTATTTTAGGCGTTATCGCCTTCTTATTTGTTCTTACTGCACTGTTCTATTCAACCTGGCTTGTGAAGCTTCAAGAATCCAAGTGGTCCGTAAAGAAAAAGAAAGCGGTAGTTCCTTCAGCTTCTGCCGTTTCCGCAACCTCAACCGAAACTCCAAATCAACCAAACAGCAAAGCAGCATAGGAATGAACGTGTAGCATGGGTGAATTAAAGTATAAAGAGTACGGAACGGTTAAAGCTTCGAGCGGTTGTATCGCCCTGGTCATTGGCCTGCAAAATTGTTTTCTCGGACAATTGATAAAATTTGGTTATGGGACAGAAGGCATCATTATGGGTTTTGATACGGAGACTGCCCAAGTCCTGATCGTAAAAGAACATGATCCCGTCACCCCGGGCCATCAAGTTGTCGCCACTCTGGAACCTTTTAATATGCCTGTGGGAGAAGGGTTTGTGGGACGAATTATTAATCCTCTCGGAGAACCGCTTGATGGGCTCGGTCCGATCAAACAAGATAAATACATTCCTTATTTCAATCAAGCCCCCGCCATTATGGATCGCTTAGGACTTTCCGATAGTTTGGAAACCGGAATCAAATTAGTCGATACGATGCTTCCTTTGGGAAAGGGACAACGTTCGTTGATTTTGGGCGACAAAATGACGGGAAAAACGACCGTTCTTACGGACATTATGATCAATCAAAAGGGCAAGGATGTCATTTGTATTTATTGCGCGATCGGCAAAACCCGTTCCGCGCTTGCTCGTGTGGTCGATGTCTTCAAGGATAACGGATGTTTCGATTACACAGTCATTCTTGCAGCGACTGCAAATACTTCACCGGGGCAACAATATTTAGCGCCCTATGCCGCCTGTTCGATCGGCGAATACTTTATGTATCAGGGCAAGCATGTGTTTGTTGGTTTTGATGATTTTACCAAACATGCGTGGGCTTATCGCGAGTTGTCACTTCTCATGCAAGTTCCACCAGGCCGCGACTCTTATCCGGGAGACATTTTTTATTTGCATTCCCGAATGATCGAACGTGCCGCGCGACTTGATAAAGCGCATGGGTCCGGATCTATGACTTTCATTCCTGTGGTAGAGCTTTTGGAAGGAGATTTAACAGCCTATGTTCCGACCAATCTTGTTTCCATGACCGACGGACAAGTCTTTTTGAGTATGCCTCTATTTAATGAAGGCTTTCGTCCGGCCGTTGACGTCGGTCTTTCTGTGTCGCGCGTAGGAAGCCGTGTGCAATGGAAAGCCATGAAATCAGTTGCGAAATCACTTCGTCTCGAATTTATTCAATTTAAGGAATTGCTGCGTGTGAGCAAACTTCAAACCGGCGGTCAGTCGGATGAACTCCGTTCCAAACTCGAACAAGGCCGCATTTTACAGGCGCTATTAACTCAACCTGCCGGTAAGCCCGTGACGATGGAACTCCAAGTCATGACTTTCTTTGCCAAAAATGAAGGTTTGCTTAATGAGCTCAATAAAGATCAAGTCGCGGAATTCCAGAAAAACTTAAAAGAATTTACCACGAAGCACGATCCTTCATTGCTTCCGTTGATCCGTGAACTTAAAGATATGACGGATGAAATCAAACGTCGGACCAAAGAAGTCGTGCAAGCTTTTGTGGCGGATATCAAGAGTCGTGAACCCAAAGAAGACGATGTTGAAGTTGCTTAACGTTTAATTAAGGAGGTGGCAGGCAATGGACTCCCATGCAATGATGCTGGTCGGTGTGATGATGACCGCCGTTCTTGGCCCGGCGCTTGTCATCGCGGTGGTGGGTTTTGCCACTGTCAAGGCGCTCGGGAGAAATCCGTCAGCCGCGCCCAAAATTTATTTGGGGGTCATCTTGATGCTGATTTTTGCGGAAGCGACCTCGGTGATTTCACTGTTGGTCATATTCCAGTTGTTCGGTGCCGGTGCATAAGGAGATCATGCGATGCTTATCGTACAAATTGTTATTTTAAATTTGATTATTTTTACGGGGTTAATTTTATTTTTAAAGAAAATTTTTTATAGCGATACACAAAGCGCGATGAAACGTCTGGAAGGTGTCTACCAAGACCTTTTACGCAAGCAAAAGGATCTGATGCAAAAAATTGAGGCGGCTGAAAAAGAGTACGCCCAAAAAAAAGAAGAAGCCATCAAAGTTGCGGACAAATTGAAATCTGATGCCATGAATGAAATGCGCGAAAAAAAGGATGAATTGCTCAAAGGGGCTAAGGCTCAGGCAGAAGAAGTGATTACCAAAGCACGGGCGTCGACGGATGAATATTATAAGAAAATCGAGCAAGAAATGAGCCGTAAGATGATTGAGACAGCGGCAGGTTTAATCGGCGGTGCTCTCAGTCAAAAAACATGCATGGTACTCCATGCTTCTCTGATTAAGGAATTTCTCGAAAGAGGAAAGGAATTCGATTTGTCGAGCGTGGGCGGAACGGTAGATCAATTGACCGTGCGCACGGCTTTCCCTTTGACGAAAGAGGAAAGTGACAAGTTGACGGCGCTGATGACGCAAAAATTGAATCGCGGCATCAAGATTGAAGAAGTCGTGGATTCCACGGCGATTGCAGGCATTATTTTGCTTTTCGGAACTCTGATTCTTGACGGAAGTTTGGCCAATTATGTCCGGGATGCCGCCGAAAAAGCAAAGCAGGATGCCTAAATAAAGAACACGAGGAATTGAATGGGAAAAACCGCAAAAATTAAAGGCGATTTGGATGACGTAGAAGCTATCCTTGAAATTATCAGTATTTTGAAGGATGTTTCGACGAACCGGTTTTTTACATTCGCTCAGCAAAAAGATGACTTTGGGAAATTTTTGGAACTCTTCCTTATTTTTTTTAACATGCTCGAATCCGTGGAAACCGATTGCCCGTTGGTTCGCAATAATTATCCGGGAATGGATCTTGTGGTCATTACTTCAGAATCAAGCTTTATGGCCCAGCTCAATTCCAAAGTCTGTTCAGCGGCGATGAAGGAATTAGAAAAAAATCCTAATGCTCAGGTCGTTTGCGTAGGGTACCGCGGAGCGGATCGAATGAGAAGTCTTGGAATAAAGCTGGCAAAGGTTTACGAAAATATTGAAAAAATAGGAAGGTATCAAGCGGCTCTTGCCGTGCGCGACCATCTAATCGACCGGATTATGAGTGGGGAATCCGGCAAAGCCACCTGCGTGTATGTTTGGGCGAAAAGTTTTAACATTTTAAAGCCTCGCTCCGTGAAGCTTCTCCCGGCTGAAGAATTGTTGGCAGCGCCCGAAGAAGAAGGGGGGAGCGGCGGCGGAACTCTTGCGGCGAAAAGGCAAAAGTTTATCGCCGAATCGAGTATTGACGGCTTAATGAAAGTGCTTGCGGATATTTGGGTTTCTTGCCGGTTGTTTGAAATGATATCAGATTCTTTGTTGGCTGAAGCAGCCGCCCAAGCGCAGCAGCTTGAATCTGCCATGGAAGGTTTATCGAAAGAGAAAAAAGGGTTAGTGTTAGGTTTTAAAAAAGCAAGCCGCGGAGATTTAAACAAAGCCATGCGTGAAGTTTTCACATCATCAAAAATTTGCCGGAAAAGGTGAGGTAAAAAATGAGCGGTCCCGTATTAAAAGTTCAAGAACCTATATGCTCGGGACGTATCATCGGGGTTCGCGGGCCTGTCGTGGATGTACGGTTTGAAAGGGTAAGTGATATTCCCGCTCTTTATGTGGTGCTTGAATGCACCGCAATTGACAAACGCAGGGTTATTTTGCAAGTCGCCGAACATTTGGGCAAATGTGACGTACGCTGTATTTCGCTCTCGGACACTTTAAATCTTCAACTCAATTCTGTTGCAATTAATACCCGCAAGCCCGTCAACATACGCGTGGGTGAAGATCTTTTTGGCAGGATTATCAACGTATTCGGAGAACCGATCGATAGCCAAGGCCCTCTGACTTCAACCGAATTTAAAGTGATTCGCCGTCCACCGCGCGAAGAAACTTTTAATATCAAAAGCAAATTCGCGGAAAAACCGGAAGTTATGGAGACTGGCATCAAATTTATTGACCTGCTATTTCCTTTGGTGAAAGGAAGCAAAACGGGAGTTCTTGGAGGAGCCGGCTGCGGCAAGAGCGTCGTCATTTTGGAACTCATTAACAACATTGTCAAAAAACATAGCGGATGCTGCGTATTTACGGGTATCGGAGAACGTATCCGTGAAGGAAATGACCTTTTTTATGAACTCAGAGAAAATAACCTTTTGCCCAAAGTAAAACTTGTTTTCGGGCAAATGAACGAACCACCAGGCGCCCGTTTTGAATGCGTGAATACCGGAATTACGCTGGCCGAAGATTTAGCCGAAAAAAATAAAGACGTTCTTTTATTTATGGATAATGTTTTCCGTTTTGTGCAAGGAGGACAAGAGATTTCAACTCTTCTTGGCCGAGTTCCTGGAGAATCAGGATATCAACCGACTCTCGCTTCCGAAGTCAATTCGGTCGAAGAAAGAATTCGTTCCATCCCCGGCGGGGGATCGATTACTTCTTATCAAGCGGTTTATGTGCCGGCCGACGATATGACCGATCCGGCTGTCGTGGCGCTTTTCAGCTGTCTGGATACCGTGCTTACTCTTTCCCGTGATTTAGCTCAAAGAGGTTTTTTCCCGGCGATTGATGCCCTGTCAAGTTCATCCTCCTTCTTAGACCCTCGCATTATTGGTCAGGGTCATTACGATGTGACTCAAAAACTTATTTCGCTTTTTGCCAAATATAATTCTCTGCGCCGTATCGTTCAAGTGGTTGGTCTTGAAGAAATTCCGAAAGAAGACCAGGTGGATTACAAACGAGGTGAAAAACTACTCAATTTCATGACCCAACCCTTTGTCGTCGGCGAAGCTTTTACGGGTAAAAAGGGAGAATTTGTTGCTACCGAAGATGCGGTTCATGATTGCGAGGCGATCATTGCGGGAGTTTTCGATAAACTTACCAGCGAACAATTTTATTTAATCGGGAGCGCTCCGCGCTAAGGTCCGCCATGAACAGTCCCATGGAAAAGACCGGTTATAAAATCCTATTGCAGTCGGGCAGTGTCGCCAAGGAAGACCTTGACCGGGTGTTTCAGGAATCCGAGTCTTCCGAAAATTCCTTTTCCGAGCTCCTTGTGCAATGGGGAGTGATCAAAGAAAATCAAATGCTCGAGCTTTATTCCAAAAACCTCGGCATCCCGATTATTAATCTCAAGACAGCGTCGGTAGATCCGGCTGTACTCGCAAAAGTTCCGATAAAATTTCCGACCTATTATAAGTTTTTTCCTGTAAAACTTCAGAACCGGAAACTTACCATTGCTGTGTCCAAATTAATGGAAGTTCATACGGTTGATGAAATCCGGTTCGGGCTGGGTTATGAAATCGAAACCGTGTTTGCCTTGGGAAAAGATATCGAAGAAATGATCAACCGCCATTACGGCTTGGCGGCGGATACTGTAGAAAAAATTTTAACCCAGCAAATTAGCGGCGGCGAAACGCCGGTAGCGGTACCGTCCGAAGATTTGGAAGATATAGGACGTCTTGCGGATGCACCTTCCGTGGTTCAGCTGGTAAATCAAATTATCTTTGAAGCCTTTAAAAAACGGGCCAGTGATATTCATCTTGAGCCTTACCGGGGAAAAGTGCGGCTGCGTTACCGTATCGATGGAGAGCTTCACGAACAGCGGGTGCCTCCTGAGATGAAAAAGTTTTTTATGGCGATTATCTCCCGGGTCAAAATCATGGCGAATTTGAATATCGTCGAAAGACGATTGCCTCAGGATGGGAAAGCCCGGGTGAAGACTCAAAATCAAAATCTTGACCTGCGTATTTCCTCTATCCCGACGCCGCATGGAGAAAGCATGGTCATTCGCATTCTGCCCAGCAATATGGTTATCCGACTGGAAGACCTGGGCTTTCATGCCACACACCTTAAAACATTCCGCGAATTGATCGAAAAACCGCACGGCATTATTTTTGTGACCGGCCCCACCGGAAGCGGTAAAAGCACAAGCTTGTATGCGGGCCTTCAATCGATTAATACCAGCGAACGTAAAATTATCACGATTGAAGATCCGGTTGAATATGAGCTTGAGGGAATCACCCAGCTTCAAGTGAATCCGGAAATCGGACTCAATTTTGCCCGCGGCCTGCGAAGCATGTTGCGTCATGATCCGGATGTGATGATGGTGGGGGAGGTCCGTGATTTGGAGACCGCGGATATTGCGATCCGGGTCGCGTTGACCGGGCACTTGGTGATGTCGACGCTGCACACCAATGACGCTGCGAGCGGAGCCACAAGGTTACTTGATATCGGCGTGGAACCATTTTTGGTGGCATCAAGCGTTATTGCTTTTATTGCCCAGCGCCTTGTCCGTGTGATTTGCCCTTACTGCAAAAAAGAAAATCCCGAAGTTCTGGCCGAAGTCAAAGAGCGCATTGTGCGGGAGTTAAAACTTCCTCACATGGATTTTCCCGTTTATGAAGGCCATGGATGCGATGAATGCCATGGCACCGGATTTTCAGGCCGGACGGCCATTCATGAATTTCTTCTTGTCGGGCCTCAAATTAGAAAGCTGATTTTCCGGCGTACTCCTTCCGAACACATTAAAGCCAAAGCCATGGAGCTGGGAATGACTTCGCTCCGGCAAGATGGCTGGCGAAAAGTCCTGGAAGGACTGACCACACCGGAAGAAATTCTTCAAGTAACCCCTCCGGATGAATTTGAACATCACCTTACGAGCGCGCCCGAGGAGGATAAACACAAAAATGGAATGTTATTTTCTATGGTGCCGGGAAATAAAGTTAAGATTGAAGGACCGGTTTCTCAATCCTTTTTGGAAAAAAGAAGTTATCCCAGGATCAAGGTTAAAGTGCCGGTAAAATATCAAATCATTCACAAAGATGAGGAAAGTAAAAAGAAGGAAGAATATCGCCGCCGCGGCAAGATCGCGCAAAGCGAAGACCTTAGTGCGAGCGGGGTAGCTTTTTTGGTGCCGGAAATCCTGACGAGCGGCACCATGCTTGAAATGCAAATCGAACTTTCGGACAGTGAAGGAGCCATCGAATGTATCGGGAAGGTCGTTCGTCAAATTCAGCTTGAAGGCAAACCTGAGGATTCAGAATATGGGTTCATGGTTGCGGCGACATTTCTGGCAATCGCCAGCGGGGATCGGATGCGGATCGAGCGTTTTTGCCGGGAGAAAGGATTAAGTGAAAAAGTATAAATACCGTGCGAAAAAAGGCCCGGAACAAACGGTGGAAGGGATTATTGCCGCGGAATCTCAGGATGATGCTATCGACAAAATTAATGAAATGGGCCTTTTCCCCGTGGCCGTGGATGAGGATGGAATCCGCAATCCTTCCGGGCGTCTGCCTTCATTCTCCAAAAATAAATTAAAACCGCGCGAAATCATCACCTTTTACCGCCAGCTCGGCAAACTCATCAAATCCGGCGTTCCGATTTTGCAGGCGATAACCGCTTTTACCGATCAATCCACAGCGCCCAAATTGAAGACGATACTGGAACGGATACGTCATGTTGTCAGTCAAGGCCAGACACTTTCCACCGCGCTGACGGAACATCCGGCTGCATTCTCGGTTTTTGATGTCGCCCTTATTCAGGCCGGGGAAGCTGCCGGTCATTTGGACGAATCGCTTTTGCGGATTGCGGATTACCGTATGCAGCAAGATGCGCTTGTTTCAAAAATAAAAATGGCGCTGGCGTACCCGTTGTTCATTCTCACCATGGGAATTCTGGCGGTAATTTTCATGCTGACTTATGTGGTTCCGAAGTTCAGCAGCCTTTTTGCCGATTTTGGGCAAAAATTGCCGGCCATCACCCGTATCCTTATTGCCATAAGCCATTTGCTGCAGCATTACGGCGGATGGCTTTTGATTGTTTTGATTTTGGGCTATGCCTTGGGCAAAAAGCTGTTATCCCTTCCTTCGGAAAGAAAAAAAATTCATCGTTCTTATCTCAAAATACCCTATTGGGGGGAACTCTATCTTAAGGTGGAAATCTCAAGATTTGTTCGAACCTTAGCTTTGCTCCTAAAAAACGGCATTCCTATTTTGAATGCCCTGCAAATAGCCCTGCCGGTGATCCGTAATGAGGCCGTAAGACAAGATGCACAAGCCTGTTATGAAGCAGTACAAAATGGCCGATATTTAAGTGACGGCTTAAAGAAGTCCAGGCTGTTTCCGCCGCTTCTGATTCAGCTTGTTGCTCTGGGCGAAGAATCGGGACGGCTAGACGAAACCTTGCTGGATGTTTCGGACTGGTACGAACAGGACACCGTCGAATCATTGGCCGTTGCCACTCGCTTGCTGGAACCGCTCGTGATTCTGGCGGTAGGTTTGGTTTTGGGATTTTTTATTATCGCAATTCTTCTTCCAGTTTTCAGTATTGATATGCTGGTGGATAGTTGATCATGAAGGAGGGAATGATGAGGTACAGGATCGAAGTGATAAAAAATAATCGTGGTTTTAGCCTTATTGAGATCATTCTGGTGGTTGTCATTATTGCGACCTTATCCGCGATGGTTGTGCCGCGCCTTTTGGGCCGCTCCGATCAAGCGCGCGTTGCAGCCGCCAAAGCGGATGTGGATGTGAATATTCCGACAGCGCTAAAGCTTTACGAGTTGGACAATGGATTTTTTCCTACCACCGAGCAGGGACTAAAAGCCCTGCTTAAAAAGTCAGCTATGGAGCCTGTTCCTCAAAATTGGAATGGGCCGTATTTAGAAAAAACTCCTTTAGATCCCTGGGGCAAAATCTATCAGTATCAGTCTCCCGGAACGCATCGGCCGCATGATTATGATCTCTATTCGCAGGGGAAAAATCCCAAAGCGGACAAGGTTGATGATGATATTGTCAACTGGGAATAATGCTGGAACCATGAATCAAAAAGGCATGTCGCTTTTCGAAGTCCTTTTGGCGGTGGTGATTTTATCGGCGGGTTTGGCGTTCGTTCACCGGTCCCTTTTGGCGTCCGTTGAAGGCTTGAAATATGCCGAGACGCGTTGGGAAGCCCAGGGGGTTTTGGCCGAGCGCATGTGGGAAATGCAGGATTATTTGGACCGGATGAAAAAAATGCCGACTTTATTGGAAGCCGAGGCAATTTCATTAGGAAATCGAAAAGCCAGATATAAGGTCATTCAGAAAACATTAAGCCCTGCGAACGATTTTTTTGAAATCAAACATCGTTTGGCATGGAAGTCTCAAGGCAAAAATAAAAGCATCGAAAAAACGGCTTATTTTTTTGTCCCGAAGATGTTAACGACTCCGTGAAATCTCTGAGATCTAATCGGGGCACAACCTTTGTCGAATTGATTATTGCGGGCGTGATTGTTTCATTTTTAGCGGGGGTCATTTACGTGACTTTTTTACAAGGTAACCGGGTATGGCGTTATGCCGTGGCCAATAGTCCGGATTCGGATGCGGATTATTTGGTGGAAAAATTGGCGGGAGATCTTCGCAATGCGTTCGCCTATGTTCCAAATGTTCTTGTCGGTGCCCCCGAATCCTTGCAGTTTTATACCCGTGTGCCTGATCGACCCAATGCAGCGTCTTCCCGGGAAACAGTCATGCAGCAGCCGGTTCGGGTCAGGTACCATTTCGACGGCAATTTGAAGAGCGTAATAAAAACTCAAGAGAGCTATCAAAAAATTCTTTTTCCGGGAACCTCGGGTGAAAATAAAACAACATTGATTGCCGGACAGATAAAGGATATGGATATTCATTATTACGCTCCTCGAAATAAATCCACTTCCATTCAATGGGAAAGTTATTGGAATCGTGCCTGCCTTCCAAAGGCGGTCAAATTGGACATCGAATTCGATAAGAAAAAAACGAATAAAACGATCACTCGCATTATTCCTATTCCGGCCGGCGGATGCACGGAGTAAGGCACTATGATTACTCTTCCTAAATTATCCCTGCCGTCTGCAAAAATATTTACTTCACGCCGAAGTAATGACTTTCTGGCTGTGGATATTTCTCCGAATCATGTACGAATTATTCATGCGACTCAAGATGCGGAGGATGCCGTTCTCATTCTCCATGCCGCCAGCCGCCAGTTCGGCGATCAAGACGAAGCGCAAATCAGCGAATTCTTGACTCAGTTTGCCGCTGAAAATGGCATCGGAACCCGCGACGTTATTTGCATTGTCCCGTCAACCATGTTCATTTCGAAAAATGTGGATATGCCTTCCAATGATTTAGAAGAGATTAGCAAGATCGTGGATCTTCAAGCGGGAAGGTATACGCCCTATTCGCGGGATGAAATTGTCATTGATTATCTGTGCATGGAATCCCCGGGACAGCATTACACCAATGTCCTTTTGACGATTGTCAATCGCCGTGTGATCGATCGTTTTTATCAAATTATTGAGAAGGCAGGCATGGACATTTTGAAAATCGTTATCGCTTCCGAAGCCATGGCCAGCTGTTATGACCGGATTGCCGATGCCCGTGCGGAGGAAGCTGCGGTGGGCGGTCTTCATATTGCGGAAAATTACACGGATTTTACCGTCATGGATCAGCATCAATTAGTTTTCGTCAGAAGCATCCCGCTGGGATCGGCCCAATTAAAAGCCAATGCGGCACAAACTCAGGCTGATTTTATCAGTGAACTTGAAAAATCGACGCTGGCTTATCACGATCAAGGAATCGGCCGGGCTATCCAGACATTCGTTGTCTCCGGCGCTCCAGAGACTAAGCCGATGATTCAAAAATTAATTCAAAGTGCGCCCTCCTTGGGCAAGGTAAAAAATTTATCGGTTCAGTTTGTGGAAGCCGCTGCTCTCGTAGCTTCCGATAGTCAGGCCTTTTCTCACAAAGAAGGACTTACCGAAGATAATTTTTTTGATATGACGGCCTCTTTAGCTGCCTTGCCGCTCTTAAAACTTGATCTGACGCCTAAAGAATACAAACTTAAAAGAAGATTCCGCGAAGGGGGGCGTGAGGTTATTACGCTCGGCGTTTTGCTGATGGCGTGTATTGTCTTGTTATGTATTTTTTTAGCCAGCAAAATTTATATCAAAAATGAAATTACCGGCAAAATCGATTCCATCGATCAGGAAACCGCGGAGGAAGCGCTTACACTGGAAAAAGCGTCAACCAAAGCCCGCGTTGTCAGGAATTTGATAAAAAACCGAGGCAAGGCGCTGTATGTCTTTGAGCGGGTGACTTCCTTGATCGGAGACGATATTTATCTGACGGATTTCAAGTATGACCAGGAAGGCGCGTTGCTGCTCACCGGTACCGCGAATTCGATGTCGAGGGTTTTTGCTTTTGTGACCGATTTAGAGGAGTCTAATTATTTTAGCAGTGTGAAAACAAAATCCACGAAATCAAGACGCGTCGGGCAATTGGATGTCGCGGATTTCGAAATTGAATGCCAATTAGTCGAAGAAAGCGAGGCCTAGAAAGATGATCGAGCAGATCGAAACTTTTTTGGCCAAGCTTTCCAAAGGGGAAAGGGCATTGGCATTTATCGCGATCGCGCTCATTGTCGCGGCCTTAATGGACGGCATGCTCTTAGGCCCCATTTTGAATCACATCAAAACGATGGAAGCGGAAATCGTCACAAAATCCCAAACAGTCAAACGTAATTTGCGAATCCTTTCCTTCCGCGAAGGAATTTTAAAGGAATACGCGCTCTACATGAAATATTTGGATTCGGGCGAAAAAAAGCAGGAAGAGATTGTGGCAGCGTTGCTTCGAAAGATCGAGACCATTGCGGCGGAAAAATCCGTATCTGTTTCCAATATTCAGCCGGGGGATATGAGTTCTACTTCCATGGTTCAAGAATATAAGACAACGCTCTCGGGCGAAGGGTCGCTGGGCAATGTTTTGAGCTTTATGCATGCGCTGGAAGAATCGGATTATTTATTTCAAATCACAAAGTACAGCCTGACACCAAAATCTAAGGGCGCCGATGTCATGAAATTTACTTTTGACATTTCCCGGGTCTTAATTGCCACAGAAAATATAGAAGGAGTGATTCCTTCGGAGGATGAAGTGACGGAACAGCCAATCGTGCCCAAAACGCCTCCGGGCGGCAATAAAGCAAAGCCGGAACTGGAAGCAGAAAGTGATATGGCGGGAGCAGAAATTCAATCCGCCGGATCCGAAGCACCCGCTGCCGCGAGTTCAGCTCCTGGAGAAGAAGAGGGTATTGCGGCCGGAGGTTTTGGGTTGGAAGAGCCTCCTGCCGGAAAAGAACCGGCATGAAAAGAACTCTAGTATGGGGACTGCTGTTTTTTCTTATGACGCCTTTTCTCGTTTACTCAGTGCCTCCTGAAAGTCCGGTAGTCGAGAAGCCTATCATGGATAAACCTGTCGCTGATAAATCGGTAGAAGAGCATTATCAAGACGCCGAAAAATATTTAAACGAAGAAAATTACGATAAGGCCATCGAAGAATTGCTGCAGATTTTGTCAAAAGATCCCAATTTGGCCGCGGTTTATAATCTTTTGGGGATTGCCTATCTTAAACAAAACAAATCCATTCAAAGTGCGATCGGCTCATTTCAGCAAGCTATACGCGTCGATCCAAGCTTTACGGACGCTTATTTTAATCTCGGGATAACCTATGCCGGAGCCGGCAATGAACCGCTTGAAGCCGTGAAGTATTTTGAGAAGGCAATCGAAATCAATCCAAAATTTGCCAAGGCCTATATGGGATTGGGATGGGTTACTCTTTTCGAAAAAAAAGATCCGGAACAGGCAGAGGTATTGTTTCAAAAAGCTATCGATGTTTCAGAAAATAAATTGGATGAGGCCTATTTCGGACTTGGAATGGCCTACGTTACGATGGGGAAAAAGGAAAGGGCCCTTGGGCCCGTTTCGGTTCTCCGTTCGATCAATCGTTTTGATTTAGCGGCAACCTTGGAATCATTGATCAATGAAGAATCCAAAAAAAATGAAGTCAGTGAAGACGGTGATCAGCCGGCGATACAACCGGCAGCGGCTGAAACACCGGCTCCCGTGCTGCCGTGAGTTATTTTTTGGCAGGTTCTATTTTCTTATCTTCAGGATTTTGAAGGGTTTGATTGAGTTTGTGTTCCAGCAAAGCAACGGCTTGGGCGAGTGTTTCGGTTCGCGTGTTTTGTTCATTGACATAAATCGTAAGAAGAAAACTTAGGACAATAAAGAATGCGAGCAGCAGAAAGAAGATGAAATTGCTGGGGAGTGAAAATCCGGCAAGCTCAGACATGCGGGCCAAAATCCTGTCATTAATTCCTAAGACAAGGGCGAGGAAACAAGTCCCCAGCCAGAAGATGGAATATTTGAAAGTCATTTTCTGGCGGCGGATAGAATCGACCACAATAAAAAAAATGATCGACGATACAAGAATGGTAAAAATTTTAGGGTGCATGTTTTCTCCTAATTTTTATGCTTCAAGGTGTCGATCAAGATAGCTAGCGTTACTTTAATCATGTAGTAGAAGGTGGCAAAATACCGGATCGAGGACGTTCCGCCGAGGCGTTTTCGCATCCCCACGGGGATTTCACCGATTTTGGCGCCGTACCGGTTGGCGATTTGTATGGCTTCGGGTTCCGGAAAGTCGATAGGGTAATAGGCGGCAAATCGTGAAATCAATTTTTTGCCGGTAGCTCGGTAGCCTGACGTAGGGTCGGTGACAAAATGGCCGGTGAGCCAGCCCAGCAGGACGGAAAAAAACTTGATTCCGATGCGGCGCAAAAAAGTAGAACGAAAACGTGATTTATCAGAAAGGAAGCGGCTGCCGATGCATAAGTCGAGTTTACCGTTAAGGATCGGATTCAAAACATCCATCATGAAGGCCGGATCATGCTGAGCATCGCCGTCAATTTGAATCGTCGCATCGTAGCCGTCACGCAGTGCCAGCTTATAGCCGGTTTGTATGGCTCCGCCGATACCGAGATTATAAGGAAGCGAAACGACCTGAGCTCCTCCCAGGTGCGCCTCTTGTGCGGTGCTATCCGAGGAGCCGTCATTAATCACCAAAACCTTAAACGAGGGATAATGTTTGCGGATATCACTTACAAGAAGCTTAATGGCCCGCGCTTCATTGAAGGCGGGAATCATGATTAGGACTTTTTTATCGTTCATAGGTTATTTCAAATACGGACGATTTGTCATCTGACTTTAGTATGGGCGAACCGATTGTACAATGTTTTATTGAAAAACAAAATAGAATAGGAAATTTGATGAAATCTTTTTCGATCCGCTTGCCGCATTTTTTTGGGGCATTATGTGCTCTATTTTTTGTGTGTTTTCTCACTGTTTATGTCCGGACTTATCCCTTGCGGGGTCCCATGCCCTGGGAATCGTCCGCGATTGCGCAAAAAGCACGTATGATTGTTACCGCGAATATGAAGCAGCAATTTATCACCATGGCGGACCAGTTGGCGCCCACCATGGGGCCGGAGGAGCGCTTAAGATGGGCTGATGTCCGGACTCAAGAGACCATGAAAAGCAATAAGGATCAGTTTGATGCCATTGTTCAAAAAACCGCAAGCGACTTGAAAGATGCGGCTTACCCGCATTATCAGCGTCATTATTTGTTAGAGGCCGACCCCTATTTTTATTATTCGCTGACCCGCCATTTACGGGATCATGGAGATCTGGGGAAAAACCTGGGCGATGGTTATTTCCATAATGCCTACCGGCGTGCGCCTCATGGCGTCAGAGAACGCCGTATGCTTCATCCTTACATGGGGTATTATTGGTATCGTTTTCTCGAAATACTGCGCCCCGGAATAAGCTTGATGTCGGCACTTTATCTTTATCCCGTGGTTCTTTGCGTGATTATTGCGCTTGTCTTTTTTGCCTTTGGTTTTGTTTACCGGCTTAACCTGATCGGGACTACCGCCGGGGCCATTGCCATGCTGCTTTCGCCGATTTTTATCCAGAGGAGCTTTTTGGGGTGGTACGACACCGACCCTTACAATTATTTATTTCCGTTAGCCATTCTGGTTATTTTTTTCCGTGCTACCGAAGAGGGGCGGCGCTATTGGATTTGGGGAATGGCGGCCGGTATTTTAACCGGACTTTATCCTCAGTTTTGGTCGGGTTGGCCTTTTATTTGGTTTCTGACAGCCGGTTGTGGTGTCCTGGGAGGAATGATATATCTTATTGCCCGGCGAGGTTTTCGTAATCCTTATTTCCGATTTACGCTTTGGTATGCGATTTTCTCTTTGATATTTCTGGCTCTTTTCATGCACCCGGTGAATATGATGGATTCCATTTTTGAGGGAATATTTATTCTGCCACGCTATGCTTTGACGCATGTGGATGTATGGCCCAGCGCCTTTTTAACCGTGGGAGAAACACGGGCGGCATCCGTCAAAAAAATAATCTATCTTTCCGGTAATTATGGTACGGCGATGATGGCTGTACTGGGTGTGATTTTAAGTTTGATCGACACCCTTCAAAAAAGACGCCCCGAAGTTATTGCGCGCTGGATTATCACGTTTCTCATCGGTGTTTCGCTCCTTCGTATGGCATTCAAAACCGAGCGTTTTGTTGTTTTGTTTGTCTTGCCCTTTTCCATTTTTGTGGCTTTTGGGGTTCATCATGCCATGGAGATGGCTAAAAATTTTGCCCAAAAAGTGATTCCTTCCTTGAGAGCTCAATATGCCTTTCGCGGGGCGATTATGCTTCTGGCTGCGTTTCTTGTGCTGCCCATGACCCTCACGGCAGCGGATATGATCGGCCGGAGTGTGCGTCCCATCATGAATGACACTTGGTATGATTCCATGATTGCCTTGAAGGAAAAGACGCCGGACAATGCGGTCGTGAACAGCTGGTGGGCGCCGGGATATTTTATTATTGGAGTCGGTGAAAGAGGAGCAACGGCTGATGGGGGAGCTCAGCATCGGATGGAAACCTATTGGCTGGCAAAGGCCTTTATTTCGGATGATGAAAAAATTTCGGTTGGACTTTTTCGCATGATGTCCGCGGGAGGAGTGGAATGCATGGATTTTCTCCAAAGAGCTGGGTTCAAGCCCTCCCAACTTGCGAAAATTATTCTCGACCTCGTGCCGCTTTCGCATTCCGAGGCCTTTGCGAAAGCCCCGGCCGGATTTTCCTCCCAGCAGAAACATCAGCTTTTGGCCTTTACGCATGGGAATGCTCCTCCGCCCCCGCAATATGTGCTGCTTTATAACGATATGATCGAACAAAATCCGGCAATAACGCTGACGGCTACCTGGGATATTGAAAAAGCCGAACGGCTTGTTGCTCAGGAAGCGGAAGAAGAAAAAATCGGATTTTTGAAACATAAAAAAGGTCCCAAGCAGGATTACCTCCACACGATTATCCCGATCACGGAAATTTTGCGCTATACGCCCGAATCGGAATTATCCCGTCAAGAAGGCACGAAACTCTTTTTTAAAAACGGTTTGACGGTGGATCTTGCGACCATGGAATCAACCATCACGATTCCGGAAAAAAACTTAAACGGTTCTCCCGAAAAGTTTTTCTATATTCAAGACGGCCATCTAGTGGAAAAAAATAATACCACAAACCTGCTAAGCGCCAGTGCGCTTTTGATTAAAAACGGGGACACTTACACTTCGGTGATTGCCGACGCTAAATTGATCCGTTCGGTTATGTTCCGGCTGTATTACCTTCGGGGTGAGGGATTAAAACTATTCAAGCCCTTCTTTTTTAAAGATGATAAGGACACCAAAACCCGGATTATTATTTATGAAATTGATTGGCAGGCGTTTGACGAGATAACAAAAACCACAGGGGTAGATTCTAACCCGGTCGAGGAGATGTCCCATGGATAAGAAATGGATATTAGGTGTGTTTGTCTTAAGTCTAATCTTGCCTGGTGTTGCGAATGCTCAAAATGAAAAAGACGCGGGAGTAAAAAGTTATGGGGTCATTCACAATATTGCCGAAGATCGCGAAGTGGAAAAAGTCGGCGGTATTTATGAACCCGAAGGTCTGGATAAGTATATGAAGAGAAAATTCGACGAAGTGAATGTCAAAATGAATGCGATTTCCGTGAAAATAGATGCGTTGACAGCGTCCCTGAAAGATATCGATGCCAAGATCAATAACCTGCAACCTCCGCCTGTAGATCAGGAAAAGAAGAGCTAAACTCTTGAGACCGGGAATTTTTCAAGGGCAAAAGGGCAGTATCCTGATTCTCACGCTTTCTATTCTGGTCCTATTAAGTATTTTTACGGCAGCGGTCGGCCGTACGGTTCACCAGCGTTTGAAAAAAATCGAACGCCTGGAAGACCGCGCGGAACTCCGCAGTATTGCTGAGTCCGGCGTTAAAAAAGTCCGCTACATTCTTAAACGTGATGAACAAAAAGGCGGACCGGACTTTTTGAGTGATAATTGGAGTCAATCGGATCTCGAATTTTTAGATATTCCGGTGGGGCAAGGTTCCTTCACCATTTTAGGGGATAAATTCAACGCGACTCAAAATATGATCGAAGGCCGTGAAGAGAGTACCGTGCACGGAGCCGTTGATGAGGAAAGAAAAATCAATATCAATAAAACATCATCGCCGGAAATTTTGACGCGCCTTTTTCAAGCGGCAGGCGGAATCAGTTATGAAGAGGCCAATCAAATTGCGCTTTCATTATTGGACTGGAGGGATGCCGACGATAACCCTTACGACCAAGGCGCGGAATCGGCATATTACCGTCGATTAACACCACCCTATGTGCCCAAAAATGCCGATTTTGGTACCCTGGAAGAGCTGCTCTTAGTCAAGGGTATGACCAATGAAATTTATGATAAAGTCCTGCCCTACATAACGCTTTATAGTGATGGATTGATTAATATCAATACGGCTTCGTGGGTAATCCTAAAGGCCTTGGGATTTAGCGATTCGCTCGCGAGGAAAATTTTACTCCTGCGTACGGGGCCGGATGGAAGAGCGGGAACTTCCGATGACCGCGTTTTTAAGGATTTCATTCAATTAGCCGATAATATTACGAGGTTTTACGGACTGAACGACGTCGAGCGGGGAAGTTTGGAGAGTTTTACCGGATCAGGAATTCTTAGCATTGCTTCGAAATATTTCAGTGTTCGGAGTATCGCCCGGTTTCCGGAGCCTAATAATTCCCGTTTGACGATTGAATGTGTTGTCACGCGCGATGGAATTGTCCGAAGCTGGCAAGAATACTATAGTATGGCTTCATGAGGGGATATGAATAAGAAAATTCAGGTATTATTAACGGTAACGATAGCAAGCGCATGGATAGCAATCGCCGCCCATCGGCCTATTATGGCTGAAGAAGCTCCGCCTCAGTTAAATGTGCTTGAAGAGCTCAAACTTTTTTCCAAAACCATCGGCCTTATTTTGGAGGCTTATGTGGAAGATAAAAAGCCGCGTGATTTGTATTATGAAGCCGTCAAAGGCATGATGGCATCTTTGGACCGTTACTGCCAATTTATCGATAAAGAGCATTACGAGCTTTTGAAAATCAATATCAAGGGTGAATATGCGGGAATCGGGGCGCGGCTTGATTTGGCTGATGGTTTTCCCATTATTATGGAAGTTCAACCGGACAGTGCGGCCCAAAAAGCCGGATTGTTAGCGCAAGATAAAATCATGAAAGTCGACGGAGTTTCCATGGAGGGAAAAGATATTCCTGAAGTTGCCGGTTTATTACGCGGTGATGTGGATACTGCGTTGATGTTAAATATATTTCGCGCTGCAACCAATCAGACCATGGACATACAAATTATTCGCCAACGAATAGAAATTCCGGCGGTTAAAGATGTGCGTATGATTGGAAAGGCCTTAGGGTACATGCATATCGCGGAATTCCGGGAAAATACAGCGGATCAAACTGAAGCGGCGCTCAAGGAGCTGCACGCAAAAGGGATGAAGGCATTGATTCTGGACCTGCGCGGCAATGACGGCGGTGTGATGCCGGAAGCTATTGAGCTTGCTGAAAAATTTTTGCCGGAGGGAACAAAAATCATCAATGTAAACAGTAAAATTCCCGAACAGCGGCAAGAATACGTTTCAACCGCCAAGCAAGTTGAGGGGAATTATCCCATCGTGATTTTGGTCAATCAAGGTTCGGCGAGCGCTGCCGAGATATTTACGGCATCAATGCAAGAAAGCGGCCGCGCCCGCGTGATCGGAACCAAAACCTTTGGCAAGGCCTCGGTACAATCCGTTATTCCTTTGGATGACGTGACGGCCATGAAAATGACAACGGCACGGTATCAAACCCCGAAAGGCAAAGTAATTGACCATATCGGCATCGATCCGGATGAATTGATCGAAAATGCACCCGTCGGAACGCCTGGTTCGGATCGCCAAACCGAACGGGCTTTGCAAATTTTTAAAGACTATCTCTAACCAACAAAAGGAGTGATTATGAAAGGGAAAACATTAGTGATCATTGGGCTTTTGCTTGTGGTAACCAATGCCATGACCGCCGCATTTATTTCGAGCCGTATACCTGCTGCAGCCCCTGCAGGCGCCGTTCCGGCAGGAGGCATTGCCGCTCCCGCCGTTAATCGTGAACCGCCATCCCCTCAAATTCAAACCATTGTGGCCGCGTTGAATAATGATACACAAGGCTGGCTCGGTTTGCGCAATGCCGATAAAGTGGCCTCAGTTGAAGCGATGATTATTCTTTTCCGTGAGAGAGAGAATGTCGCCATTACGAAATCGCCGGAAGAATATGTCGGGAAAATCGATGCGATGCTAAGCGGTAATGAAAGCATGAAAACCATGACTTTGCCGACTCTTATAAAAATCGCGGCCGTTATGGAATATGATTTCTATAATGGACAGGACAAGGAAGCATTGGCGCAGCAGGTGCTTGGAGATCAGCTTTATCAGCAGAATAAAGCGCGCTTAGGACGCCCGTAACGGCTTAACGCAGCGGAAAATCATATCGCCTGCCAGAAGATTGGGCCACCAGAAGCGTAGTCCTGGAAAAAGCCCCGAACATCGCGTCCTGACAATTTGAAACCCGGTTTGTTTCAAAAGCCCGGCAAGGGTTGGGTAAGTAAAATCGTGCAAATTTCCGCCTTGCCAGCCCGGGAGGGCATTAAAGGTCGGTAACTTTCCTACTAAGAGCTGCAAACGCCTCGGAAAAAAGGCAAGATTCACGGTATGCAGAATTGAGGTCCCGCCGGGTTTTAAAACACGGTAAATTTCCTGGATGAAGGCAATAGGGTCGAAGAGGTATTCAATGGTGCTGGCAGAAAGAATAAGATCAAAACTATCCGAAGCATAATCCAGGGGCATATCCAGATCATAATCGCGGAAAGCGAAATTATTTTTTGTTTTGAGAAATTCCGGAATTTGAAGAAATTGGTAGGACGATAAATCCAGGCCCGTATAACGCCCAAAAAGATCATGTTTTTGGCGTACAATGTCGCCTCGGCCGCAGCCAAGCTCCAAAACATTTTCAAATTTTTCAGACCCGAGCATCTCGCAAATAATTTGATGACGGTTTTTCGCGAAGCCCAGAAGCGGGCGATAAAAAGAATGATCGATAACCGCCGCCGGATTGCTTACCGCGGTTTGATACTGAGCGTCATACAATTTTTTTTTGTTGAAAATACTCATTTATTTTTTAAATTTTGGATGAGTGTTTCGCAGATCCGCTCAATCTGAGGCTCGGTTAATTTGGGACTTGAGGGTAAATAGAGGCCGCGTTCTCCCAAATGTTCGGCGACGGGCAGGCCCGAATTGCCGGCCAAAATTCCCATTTTTTTAAATACAGGTTGTAAGTGCATGGGATAGAAGAAGTTACGCGTTTCAATTCCGGCCACCATCATGCCATCCCGTACCCTTTGACGATCAGGATGATCCGGGCCGAGAACTATGCCGTACATCCAATAAACATTTTTTACCCGCGGAAGTTCTGCCGGAAGCTGCAACCCTTTGACCTGACGAAGCCGTTTTGAATAAAGTTCCGCGATTTTTCTTTTGGCCGAAATTGTTTTGTCGAGCCGCGACATTTGGGCGACGCCTAAAGCGGCCTGTAAATTCGTGAGTCGGTAATTAAAGGCCAACTCAGTATGTAAAAACTTTTCGCGATTGGAATAGCCCAAATTTTTAAGAAAGCGGGCTCTTTCTGCAATTTGATCGTCATTGGTAACAAGCATGCCGCCTTCACCGGTGGTGGCGATTTTGTTGCTAAAAAAACTGAGGCAGCCGATATCGCCCATGCCGCCGGCCCTTTTGCCGTGATATTCCGCGCCGTGAGCTTCTGCGGCATCTTCGATAATTTTCAGATTATATTCCTGAGCGATTTTGAGTACCGGATCCATATCCACCGGATGCCCATACAAATGAACCGGCATGATGGCTTTTGTTTTTGTGCTAATGAGGGGGCGCAACAGCTCGGGATTCAAATTCCACGTCACCGGTTCCGAATCAATAAAAACCGGTTTGGCGCCGCTGTAAACAACCGCAAAGGCGGAGGCGATATTGGTCAGGGCAGGGACGATGATTTCGTCACCCGGGCCAAGATTAAGAGTGGCAACCGCAAGCGCAAGCGCGGTAGTACCGCTCGTGGTGGCAATACCATGTTTGGTGCCGCAGGACTCGCTGACAAGCTGTTCAAACTTTTCAAGATAATCGCCCTGAATATATCCTGAAATCATGCCGCGTTTCAAACAATCCGTGACATTCGTTATTTCCTCAGGGCCTAGACAGGGCTCAGACACCCGGATGATATCTTGTGATTTTTTCATTTATTCCTTGAACCGTTTGGCGTATTGATCGCCGGGATAGGGCCCTTGCTTGACCTCCAGCAGCCTTACATCTTCTTTGACCTCGAAGGCATGCCCTCCTGTAATGGAAAGGAAGAAATCGCCGGCACGAAGCTCCGTCTCATAAATAATTTTCCAACCGGCATCGTAAATTTTGGTGAGAAGAACTCCTTTTTCCACATAAAGAAATTCTTGCGTCGTATTGACGTTATAATGCATATCACGATGGCTGTGCGGACGGAACGAATAACCCTGTTTTCTTTCGATAAGCCCCACTTGAAGAGGATAATCCGCGGGGGTCAAGAATTTGACGCCGTCCTTCACGCTTAATTCCTTCCGGAAAACCAGGGCGTAAAGAACGCCTTGATGCTCGATTTGTTCGATCGTGTGTCCCATGTTATGTCCGCACCAGATCCAAATGTCTTTTAAAGGCTTGAAGAAAATTTTGAGTTACGAGATTCCAATTATAACGGTCTAAAACGGTTTTGCGCGCATTTTTTCCCATTTTGCTGGAAAGTTCTTTGTCGGTCAAAAGCTTGATGATTTTTTCTTCCATTTCCCGCCGGTCGTTAGGCTGAAATAAATAGCCTGAATAATTGTCGATGATTTCTTCCGTGGTGGTGTTGGTGCGCACACAGGGAGTCTCGCACGCCATGCATTCAAGCACAAAATAACTTGAGGCGGCTGCGCCATCCCCGATACCCGAATAAACCGCGATATCGGCCAAACTGTAATATTGGGGAAGAACGGCGTAATCCAAAAATTCTAAAAATTCAACATGCTGATCGAGGCTTTGCTCGTGAATGTATTTTTCCATTCTCTGTTTTTCCGCGGCATCGTCCTGAGAATGAGTAATGAGGAGAGCCGCATTCGGAACTTGCTTGATAATATTCTTCATGGATTCGATTAAAAACCAGGTGCGTTTTAGCGGTGTGTAATCCGTGCTGTGAATGATGACTTTCTTGGAAGCGTATTTTGCCGCGTACGGAGTATTCGGATAAGGCTTGAAGGAATCAATATCGACGCCCATGTATGTTAAGGAAGATCCCTTGCCGTAGGTCTGGGAGATGGATTTGGCGACATCGGAATTTAAAGTTAAAATTTCATCGGCCGCTTGGCTGGCCTTGATATCTTTTTGCGAATATAAAAAACGAAGAAGATGAAGGGCAAGGCGTTTTGTCCAGGGGAAACCGTTGATCATTTCCAGATCATGAATGAAAACAAAGGGTTCGAAACAATAAAACAGATGCGGTTTTCTGTTCGCCTTATAGAGAAGGTAATTCATCGGGAAAAAACTCGAAACATAAATATCAAAGTTTTTGACATTGCGGCGTATCCAGTCGATTTCCTGAAAAATATGAAAGGGAAAAAAGGTCCAATAGGAAAGGCTTTTGGAAGATTTGGTGCGTGTAAATGAAATAACTTTGATGCCTGATTCCTCGAAAATTGCTTTTAACTTTTCATCCGCCGCTTCGACATAGACCGTGATGTCGACGTGCGTATTGAGGCGTTTCAGCGTTTCATAAAGAAATTTAGTGCCGCCGGACCAATTTAGAAGATGGGAATGAAACCAGGCGATTTTCATAAGCCGTTTGGGCGCTCCGCCGTATCCTGGGCCACTAAGTAAAGCGGCCGGTTTTTAACTTCCTGAAAAATCCGGCCCAAATATTCTCCCAGAATACCGATTGTGATCAATTGAATTCCGCCGAGAAATAAAACAGTGAGCAAAATGGATGTCCATCCCGGAACCGTTTTTCCGAACAAGAAAACAGTCAGGGCATAAATCATATAAAGAAAGGCAATGAAAGAAACCAATAATCCCAGATAAAGCGATGCGCGTAAAGGCTTGGCTGAAAATGAGGTCAAACCATCAAGGGCCAGAGCCAGCATTTTTGACGCAGTATATTTTGAATCGCCGGCACGGCGTTTTAATTCCTGATAGGTGACGGAGGTTTGTTTGAAACCCATCCAGGAAGTAAGGCCGCGTATGAATCGCGCTCGCTCCGGAAATTTTTTAAAAGCGTCCACAGCTTTGCGGCTCATGAGCCGGAAATCACCGGTAGGTTCAATCCAAGTTTCCGAAAAAAGATTGATCGTTTTGTAAAACCAGGCGGAAGTCGTTTTCTTTAAAAAGGTCCGTCCCTGGTCGTCGAGCCGTACGGTCGAAACGATGTCGTAACCGGCCCGATATTTTTTTAGAAGTTCCGGGATTAATTCCGGCGGATGCTGCAAATCTGCATCCATCGTGATTAAGATATCGCCCCGTGCGAAATCCATTCCCGCGGATAAAGCAATTTGATGGCCGAAATTCCTGGATAGCGCAATCCCGCGCACATGCGAATCCCGCTTTGCTAAAACCTCGATTTTCGCAAACGAATCATCCGCGCTGCCATCATCGATGATTAAAATTTCGTAAGTCATTTTCAGGTCTTCCAAAACCTTTGCCAGGGATTGATAGCAGGCCTCGATATTTTCGGACTCATTAAAAATGGGCAAAACTACCGAGAGCTCAATTTTGTCCGGGTTCATGATCAATCTTCCAAATTTCTGTTCCTTCGGGGAACGGTCCGCCCGTTGGAACGAGTTCGGAATATGTATTTTTAATTTTGCTTTGATATTTTGATTGAAACAGCTGATTCATAATTTGCTGATGGGCTTGTTCCAGATCGGCCCGGCCGGGTCCGCGGCGCTGCCAGATGATGTAATCGGTTTTATCGATGATTTCTTCCGTGATCACGGTAAGGGGGATGACGGCGTAGCCCTGCTTTTGATAGGACTCCGCATAAGGCGAAGGGGAATAAACCGTTAAATCGTTACGATGAAAAAAACGTTGAAGATAAGCAAGGTTGGAATGAAGAAGTTCCATTTCATATTCCAGCACAATCACATTGGCATTTGTCTTGGCATGGTCCGCGAACCAGCGGAGGGCATAAACATGGCCTTTAAAATTACGCCAGGGGCTAAAAAAAGTTCCATGGACAGCAGAAATCGCGGGACTGCTGTTTGCGAATATCAAAAGAGCAGACAGAGTCCAAATGGACAAATTTTTCTTGGTGACGGCATTTATATAATGACTCAGTTCCAGGCTCATGAAAACAGCAAAACAATACTCGGCAATAAGGAGATAGCGCGTCACCGGTTCTCCCCAAGGCAGATAAACGGCAAAAAAAGCAATGCCTAGCGTCAATGTGGCGGATTGCCAATAATGGATAGCAGTCGAAACGGCCGGAGTTTCCAAAACTGAAATTCGGATCGAATAAAGGATGAAAAGACCGAGCAATAGCCATGACCACTGAAGTTCGGCGCAAAAGAATTTCAAATTGGAAAATATGGTTTCGAATTGAAAGACATATTGAGACGCATATTCGCCGCGTGAGGGTGCAAGCGTATGCTGCAAAGTAAACACGGAAAGATTGATCAGAAAAAATGCCGTCCAGGTTTTGATCCGTTTTTTAACTATCAAGGCTGCCAATAACGTGATGATGGAAAAGGGCAGTAAAACAATCGAAGTTTCTTTGGTGAAATAAAGCGCGAAAATTAGAGCGGAGATAATTCCCCAATGAAGTCCATGGCCCTTGCCGGGGGATTGACGCAAGATGTGGAATCCGGCTAAAAACAAAAGGGAAAGGTAAAGAACCTGCCAGACTTCTTGCGTTGCAAGGCGGACATAATTTTCCATCGTGTGGGGACTGAAACTCCACAAAGCGCAAGCCAATAAGGCGACAAAATACCGCTTCGTCAGAAAGTGAACGAGAAAAAAAGTGGCGCTCAGCGTTATTGCCATATTGGCATAATGAAGGATAGTCCAGCCTGTGGGATGCATTCCCGCGATTAAAAAATAGAAAAACCGAACCAACCAATAGAGAGGACGGAACCGGCCATTGGCTACTTCGCCATGAATGCCTTGATCGAAAAACCAATCGGCAAAATTGGATTGCATGGAGGAAAAAAGCAAAAGATCGGAGGGATCATCGATCATGCTGAAAGACGCATGAAGAATGCGCGGCCAGTACCATGCCAGGGGAAGCAAAATTGCGATGAGCCAGAAGCATAATAAACTGAAGGAAAATTCCTTTTTTGAAGTTACGACCGGTGTGATAACCATTACCTTGTTTCCCAGAGTGCGCCTAGGTGGGCAGTGGCCGTGACATAGACAAAAAAATGTTGAAAGGACAAACGTTCAAAAGCGGTTTGGAGATGCCATTCAAGCGGCAAGCGGGTCGCCAGAAAGGCTACGGCAATAAAAGATAAATGAGCCGTCCAAACCATCCATAAAAACAGAATTCCGGGCCGGAGATTCACATGCATGCAAAACGTAGCGGCGGACAAAAGGGTAGTGGCAAGAATGAAAGAAAGCCGGCTTTGAACGTAAACGGCAAAATGTTTTTCGATCAAAGGCCAGCGGTCAAAGTTTTGATAAAAAGTAAAAATATCGCGGTAAGTATAGGCCGGCCCTGAAATTTTTGTAGCATCCAGATGATGAATCAACAAAAGCCCGGGCCAGCACAAGACCATGAGCGTCAATAAGCCAAAGAACGGCCATAAAAAACGCCAAGCAGAAATTAGATTATTTTGAAAATGAAATAGAATTGCAATAAGGCAAAACGCGGCCGTAAGAATGATGGCCAAAACGGTTCCTTCGACTTTAATAAAGCTAAGACTGCCCGCAAAAAAAATCGCAAGCCAAAGATGTGTTTTCGATTTTGAAAGATCTTGTTCAGAGGTATTTAAGAAGAGTATGAATTGCAAAGCCGCCATTCCAGCCGTGGCCGCCAAAAATCCATCTTGATAGCCGCTGGTATAGGCCGGCGCATCATAGAAGACAAGGGCAATCACCGGCAAAAGCCATAAAAGGCGGGGATGATTCTTAAAAACCGGTATTTGGGCCAGCGATAAAATCCAAACAAAGTAAACCGTGGGAAAAATCAAACGTGCGATGGGCTCTATCGGAAGGCCGGCGAATTTCATGACAAACATTTCATAAACCGGTCCGAGATGAGGATAATTGGCCATCGAAAAGCCCGGAACCGGCAGGACGGCAAAAGGAATGTCAAAAAACAAACCTTTAGCTTTGTTGAACCAGATGCTGAGTGTATCCGAGTAAAAAGGATCAAGGGGATGACTTAAAATTTGGACATAATTCATGGCAAGGAAAACCAATATTAATGATGTCGTGCCAACATGATGAAAAGACAAAGATCTTAAGCGGTCAAAATAAAAACGGTTTTGGGGAAGTTCCGTTAGGAATAACGACGCCACAAAACCGAAAGCGATAATCGCAAAAAGAATAGCAAACGGAATATTCAGGCCGTGACCGATTAAAAGAAAAAGTCCAATGCATAGGGTTCCCACCCACCAGGCTGTGGGCCAGGGTTCTTTATAATGAGTCAGGGCATGGCCGATACCGATGGGAATAATGGAAAGGGGCAATAGGGCGCTTACAAGGCGCAAAGTGTCAGTCATGTTTTAAGGAATGAAGGTATTGGCGCCATGGCTCTGGGCCGTCACGCATGATTTGATCCATAAAATCGGTTCTTACGGCCGTAAATGAGCTGCCTCTATGATGAAGCAGCGTGTAAGAACTCAAATCGATTTTAACGGCTTCAATATTTACTTCTTCGAAGGTGAGCGGCGGATTTCCTTCGCCGGGTAAATCCTTGATTTTTACAAGAAAAGGAGTCGCCCCGTGATTGAATGAAAATCCTGAAAGAGGTTGTGGGAGTTCAAGATAAATTTCAGATTGATTGTTTGCAGCATCCCAGGTCCATTCGCCCAAGTTTTTTTGGCCTTCGGAATCGATCAATGAAATTTTGAGTGGATGCGGGACATTGTCTTGATGAGGCTGCAGGCGAAGATAAAAGCCGGTGAGACTTTCGTAATCGTAACCTGTGACAAAGGTCCAAAGAGAAATTGTTTTATCCGCAGTTTGATTTATCCGTTGGGCATTCGCGATAATATTTTTTTTAATATCCTGATCGGGAATATCGATTCCGATAAGGATGCGGCCGTCCGTCGTATGGCGGTGGCCCGGTAAAACGAGATGAATGTGATGGCTGTAATTTTGATATCGAATCACCGGAAAAAAATCCGGATCAGGAATGCTATCTACAATCTGCCGGATATAGCCGTATCCCAATCCGGTTGTGTCCCCGTAAGCCAACAGGTAACGGTCTTCAAAGGATGTTTGGGAAAGGAGACGAAAATTGGGGTAGGCTTCGCTGGCCAACTGTCGAAAATTGTTTTGTGCGGGTGAAAAGAGAAGAATTCCCGACAAAATCAAACTGGCCGCGGCGATGGGCTTTGCCACCATCATGCTTTCCTCTTTTTCTTGCGGACGTCGCCGATGGTTTTTGCCG
>JACPXL010000027.1 GCA_016196555.1 Candidatus Omnitrophota bacterium
CCTGTTCGAGCAATGCCGCAAGTTCACCTTTGCGATCGAGAAGCATATTGGAGGCCAAAGCCTGCTCTTCTTTGGCTTCATCCACATGACCCTGCTGGGATTCAAGATATTCCTTCCATTCAGCGAGCGTGCTGTAAAGAATGGCAATGGATTCGACTTTGCCATCGGGAGTTTGAAGAATTGAAGCGCCGGCCGCCGTCACATTAATCGTGATCAAATCGCGGCCGGAAAGAATTTCTGTCATCAAACGTTTTGCGCGTTCAGCCAAAAGCATGACTGCATCAGGATTTTCTTCGGCAAGCACGGCCCGTTCCAGCCCCTGAAGCTGAATCGCGAAATCGCTTTGCTTATGCGGGAAAGATTCAACATCCAATCCTTCGATTATTTGGTCCGTCATCTGGTCCATGACCGTGAACACGGTATTTTGATACGCCACGGAACGCGGCTCATCAATCGTGACTGCCTGTTCCGAAGAATCTCCCCAATAACGATACAGAGTCACGGTTTCAGGTTCGCCAAAAAGAATGGTAAGGTTGGTCCCGGTCATATAAGCCTGAATGGCTGCGCGGTCATTAAGGTCCACCGTTCCGCTTCCATCGACGTCAACGTAATTGCGCATGTAACTGTGGAAGAGATCGATATCTTCCTGATCAATTAATCCGTCACCCGTCATATCCATTCCGCTCGTTTGCAGATTGGGCGAAAGGCTCGGCAGAATTTCGAGCAACCGGGCCCAAATCGCTTTATCCAAAAGGTCTATTCTCGAATCATTATTAATATCGCGCATCCAAGCCATGGAAAGCATCAAATCAGAAACATCCTGCGCCGTCACAAACCGGTCGCGATTGATATCCGCACGATCAAGAAGCATGGGACTGAGCTGCTGAAACCGGGCCAAAATTCTGGCCCTTAAATCAATCTCTGCTACAAGGAGCGAGGCTTGCTGATACGATGCATTTCCGTTTTCGACATTCCGAGCCAGAACACCGTCATAAGGATGGTTCCCTTCCAATTTCGCGGCATTTTCCAACTCTGTACGCAGAGAATTTAAAAGGAATGTCGCCTGGGAATAAAGCGCTGCGACTTGGGCCAGCAAGGGGTCGACATTGGCCTGTGCATGGGCCACGCGAATGAGAGCAAGCTGCTGTTCGATTTTTGCTAAATAGACCAAACTTTCCGCTTCAGCTTTTTCCATCGCTGTTTGATATTTGGCTTCCGTAGTCTCAATGGAAATAGCGGTGGTCTGTATATTATTAATAGAAGCTGCGGTTTGAATGACTGTTTTATTATTAGGATTTGTTGAAATGAGAATAGCAATCTCTGCAGAGCTCGCCTTAATTCTCGTAATGGCTTGCGCAATGGTTTCCATAAAAAGTTTTCCTTGCGCGGCGCTTGTCGCCCGAAGATGCATCATCTGCGTACTCTCGATCAATTTGAGATCTTTACGAGTTCTGTCAAATGCCGTTTTAGCGTCGGCTTCCACCTTAGCCAATGCATCACGGATTGCTGTAATGCGGTCCAGAATCGCTTCAATGGCATTACGGTCGGCTTGCGCACGCGCCAAGTTCGCGGCCAATTCCGGATTGTCCGGTAATTCGGCTGAAATTTGGAGCAGCGTTTCGACCCGGTTCTCGGCCAGTACCAATAAAGTCGCAACCCCTTTACGTTCGGTTTCCACGGGCCGCCGATCAAACATGTTTGCAACGCGCGCTTCCGCGGCCTGGGCTTGAATATAAAGATCGTTAACTTCCCCGGCGATTTTTGCGCCTGCATCCAGCTGAGCAATTAAGCGCGCGATATGTTCAGCTTGCACCAATAAGTCTTCATTCATGCTCTGCATGGCCGCCATGGCCTCACGCAAACGGGCCATAAATTCGCTGAGAATGTCGGCGCTTTCATCTGCACCGGAAACTTTAATGGCTTCAGCCATTTCGTCGAGAATATTCTGCGCTTCATGCAGAAGTTCTTCTGAATTCATGGTCGCAATGGCCGTGGAAATATCGGTCAGCGGACCAAAATCGGTACCCAAAATTGCGCGCAGGGCCTGTTCACCCAACTGAGTGACGGTTCCGTCAAAAACCGGCGTCAGAACAAATCCTTTCCAATGTTTGGCAAAGTCTTCTTTGAAAAGTTCAAAAATGTCTCCGTTATATTCGCGAATTTTGACTTTGTCCCCGGTCACGGATTCGACCACAGCAAAATGACGTTCATCAAGATGGGCAATGACCGGGACTCCCATTTTTTCGATGGAAGCAATGTCCGTTTGAACTCCATAAAGCGCAACACCGTGTTTGGCCGCGGTAAGTTTCAAAGCATAAGCCGAAAGCACCATTTCGCCCCGCGTGTTTTCATTAATGGTACCCGTCAGAATATCAATGAGAATGGCTTCTTCGGCGATGGTTTCTTGGGAAGTGGTAATTCCCGTTTGCGTCGTCAGGATGAATCCAAGCGCCGTAAATGCGCTGATGCCGAAGTGATTGTTTTGACCGGCAAGATAAGCCGCAATGGCATTCACATTGTTAAGATTCAAATTCGCAAGTAATGCGGACGGAATGCCGAAAGTTCCGGCAAATGCAATCTGTTCCGTTTCGGTCTTGGCGAGGAAACCGGTCAAAATATTTTTTAAGCGCTGCGTTATGGTTGCGACAAAATTGCGGCGCAGCTGATATTCTTCGGAATCATAAAGATTTTTGCGCAGAGCTTCTGTCGTTAAAAGCCCGGCTTGAATGGCCGTAACTTTTTCTCCAAGTTCTTTGAGCGTGGGATCGCGGCCTAGAATCTGGCGATACAAATCGTAAACCTTCAATCCGTTGGGATCGACAAGATTATATTTAATGACTCCGGCCCCAAGGGTGGAAAGACCGCCCGAAGCCAATACCAAAGCGGTTTGCTGATGAATGATGTTCGCAATTTCGCGAATGCGCGTCAGCGAAAAATTTCCGGCATTTTCTTTTTGGTCAAGCGCCGTCAAACGTGTTTGAAGATGTTTCTTGGCTTCTTCTGCCTTCGCCACTTTTTCTAAAGCAAGATCGGCGGCCCATCCCAAGACTTTGGATTCCGGATGGCGCGCGGCTTCATTGACACGTTGGGCCGTCAAATCCCGGATTTGATCAAGCAGGGACTTGATTGATTCGAGCGCTACCGCAAGCTGATAGCTGCTGGTCATGACTTCCCTGGCCCCTGAAGTGACAAGTTTGTTTAATTGTTTAAACACTCGAATTGAAAAATCGTTTTCCGCATCCATCGAAACAGTGGAAATAAGGCGCGCCGATTCAGCCAGTTTAAGATTTTGAGATTGGCCGGCGGCAAGCCCCGCGACAAAAGCCGCCATCGAAGCGATGTCTTTCTGCATGGCTTCCACACGCTTGGCCAATTCGAAAGCTGCCGGCATATTTTGAGTATTTTCGAGAAGCTTTAAAGTTGAGCGCAGAGCGGCCAGCTGATCTTTGCTCCAGGTCACAGCCGAGACGCCGTCCGTAACACGCGCCTTTTCCTGATTCGCAGCATTCATGACTTGGCGAAGGGAAGCCGTTAATTCCGAACGGGACGCTTCCATCTGCTGAAGCATAGATTCAAATTGTTGCATCCGGCCCGCATCTTCAATACGATAGCCTAAATTCCCTGCCCGGTCTGAAAATTGGCGGAGAATGGTTTCAGCTGCATTGGCAAGGCGAAGCGCCGTATCAGCATCGGGAGCATTGAGAGCTTTGTCGAGCATCAGACGAATACGAGCGGATTCGGCGGTCAAATCCTGGTTTAATTGCGCCATCTCAACGTCCAGATTCGTACGTTTCATATCCCGCAGGATTTGATTGGCTAAAGAATATTCTTCCAACGCAATATTGGCATTGTAACTAAGCTCAGCATTGGCGCGGTCCGGGCGATAGAGTTTTTGGGAATCGACATAATAAAGGAAGACACGGTCACGGACCTGATTCATA
>JACPXL010000028.1 GCA_016196555.1 Candidatus Omnitrophota bacterium
CACCTGGAATGGCGCTGATCCCATTGGTTAAAGGGATTTGGCTATCTTGAGAAGGGGTTTTAGGACTATCTCTTTCAATTCTGCGGGGTCTGGATAAAATCATCCCATCCACCAAAAGAGCGCTCAGTTTTTCTCGATCGCTTTCGGAAGATATTGCATAAGTGCTCGCTTCTTCTTTTGTTACCCATATCGGGCGAGGTCCAATGTAGACAAGCGTCAGTCCTAAAGCCCTCGCAAAATACTCGATAAACTCTGATGGGCCTCCATGCTCAGGGTCAAACTGATTTGTGAGTAAGGTGTTCCCCAAACAAATGTAAAAATCCTCATCTTGAGCCAAACTGTTTAAAATATCTCTTTCGACCCTGCTTAAAAGGGCAATCACAAAAGATCTCACTTGGCCTCGATCATCGGAAGATAGATCTAAGCGAGAAAGGGCCCCTCGAGACAAAAGGCCCAGACGGCTTGCAAAAACATGAATTGCCATTCTGATGGCCCTGTCGCTTTCCTCGCCCTTTTTACGAACAGCCCTTTCTCTCAAAATTTGAAAATCAAGAAGGAGATGCTCAAATTCTTTCCGAGTCGAGGGGCCATAGGCATAAGACACTTTGGGGTAGAATGAGTGTTGATACGGGTAGATGATGGAGGGTAAAAGAGGCTGGCCTGTCACCTTGCCTTTTCCACCCCCCAACACCCCCTTCCCAAATTCTGTGTCGGGATGCAAGGTCACCCAACGATTCGATGAGATATGGGCGGTGAGACCAAGAAGTAAAGAGGGGAGAAGGAGGAAGGACGAGGAGGACATGCCATCATCTATCCCGAAAACGATCGCGATAAGCAATGGAATGAGGACCATAAGGCTCATGAATAGAGGGAAGGCGATCTTCTTAAAGATCTTATCGACGGAAATACCAAACTTTGCTAGATTTACCTCATGCCAAACATGACGAAACCGATACGTCTGAGCCATCATGCCCAAGAACAATGCCATTAAGGAGGGTTCTTCATGCGTATCACCTTTGATCCACAAGTAGACGCGCTTTATATAAGATTCGCAGAAACTCAAGTAACCACTCAGCATTTGGCGGAGGGAATTGCCGCCGACTACGATGCCAATGGAAAACTTGCTGGG
>JACPXL010000029.1:0-37500 GCA_016196555.1 Candidatus Omnitrophota bacterium
GGATTTTTTCGGATTTCTCGGCCCGAACGGCGCCGGAAAAACCACGACCATCAGCGCCGTCACGGGACTGGCCAATTATCAGGCCGGCCGCGTGAGTGTGTTCGGCCATGATGTGCGGAGCGAATACCGGAAATCGCGCGCACTGATTGGCTTGGTGCCGCAGGAATTTAATTTTGATCCTTTTTTGTCCGCCGAACAAATCCTGACTTTTGAAGGCGGCTATTTCGGCATTTCCCGCCGTGATGCCAAGCTGCGCGCTCAGGAACTTCTCGAGTTTTTGGACCTTTGGGAAAAACGGACCGAAGGCTACAAACGGCTTTCAGGCGGCATGAAGCGAAGGCTTTTGATTGCCCGTGCCCTCATGCATCGCCCAAAAATTTTGATTTTGGATGAGCCCACTGCAGGCGTGGACCTTGAACTGCGCTATCAGCTTTGGGATTTTTTGAGAAAACTCAATGAAGAGGGAACGACTGTGGTTCTCACCACTCATTATATTGAAGAAGCCGAGCGGCTTTGCAAGCATATCGGCGTCATTCATCAGGGAAAAATCGCGGCACTTGATCCCACGGAAACCCTGATTCGTAAAATGAGCGGCGATCAGGTCGAGCTTTATCTTAAAAAACAAATTACGGCGGTACCCGAAGAAATCAAGACCATTGCCATTGTTTTGGAAAATGAAGGCCGCAAGCTTCGTTTTGAAGAAAAGAACAATGCGGTCGCAAAAATTCTTAAAGTGCTGCATCAGCAAGAGATCGAAATCGATAAAATCGATATTCGCCGGCCGACGCTCGAAGACGCTTTTTTAAGACTCATTCGAAAAAAAGGGGAAGATTAAATGTTCAGCACAGGTTTTAAAACTCTGGTCACGCGCGAGATCTATCGTTTTCTCTCGGTTTTCAGCCAGACTATTTTTCCGCCGGTGGTTTCGAGTTTTCTTTATATTTTCATTTTTGGATTTTCTTTGGGGCCGCGGCTGCAGAGTATTCACGATATTCCTTATCTGACTTTTATGATCCCGGGTATTTTGATGATGTACATTATCGAAGGTTCTTATGCCAATACTTCGAGCTCGCTCTTTATTTCGCGCTGGGCCAATAATATCGAAGAACTTCTCGTGACACCGCTTTCTTATTTAGAAATGGTGCTGGCGATTTTGATCGGAGGCCTCGCACGCAGCCTTGTGGCAGCCACCGGGGTTTATCTCGTGTCTTTGATTTTTGTGCGTTTTCCCGTGGCCCATCCGGCGGTCGCCATTTATTTTCTGATTTTCGTTTCGCTTTCTTTTTCTTCGCTCGGGATGATCATCGCCCTTTTTGCCGAGGAATTCGAACATCTCACCATCATGACCACGTTTGTCATCACCCCGCTTATTTTTTTCGGCGGTGTTTTTCATTCCGTGACCATGATGCCTGCCGCGCTCCGGTGGGTCACGCAGTTCAATCCCATGTTTTATATGGTCAACGGCCTGCGCTATGGTATGCTTGGGGTCTCAGACAGTTCGATTCATTTTAGTATGGCAGTGGTTTTAACAATGTTTGTTTTGCTTTTTTCCTTCACGGTTTTCTTATTCAAGATTGGATTTAAACTCCGCAAATGAATCTTAAACCTTCTCTCTATGGCTTCGATTTGGAAGAAATCAAACGGCTCACAGTCCGCGAAAACATTCCTGCGTACCGGGGCGATCAAATTCTCGAATGGCTTTATAAAAAGCACGCCGCTTCTTTCGATGAAGCGAGAAATCTTCCGACCGCTTTGCGCAGCCGGCTCGCCGAAACCTATCTTTTTTCTTCGCTGACTTTGACCGAGGCCGTCCCCTCAGCCAATCGCCAGTCCACCAAATTTCTTTTCCGCACCCAAGAAAGCGATATTCTTGAAAGCGTTCTCATTTCTCAGCAAGGGCGCGAGACCGTCTGTGTTTCCACTCAGCTTGGCTGCAAAATCGGATGCGTTTTTTGCGCTTCCGGAAAAGGAAAATTCGGCCGCAATCTGAGCGCCGGAGAAATTGTCGAACAGGTGGCCTTGATCGAAAAATCCCTTGGTAAACGCGTGACCAATATTGTTTTTATGGGAATGGGGGAGCCGCTTGATAATTTTGAGGCCACGATGAAAGCGTTGAAAATCCTTCAGGAGCCATGGGGATTTGGGATTGGCGCGCGCCGCATTACGGTTTCAACTTCCGGGATTACGCCGAGAATTTTGGAATTCGTCAAACGAAGCGAAGGGCGCGTGCGCCTTTCAATTTCACTTCATTCAAGCCAGGAAAATAAGCGCACCGAACTTGTTCCGATCAACAAGCGCTATTCTCTTCATGAACTCAACGAGGCCTTAAAAAAAATCCATGCGGACCTCAAGCGCGAAATCACTTTTGAGTACACCGTAATTGCCGGCGTGAATGACTCAAAGCAAGAGGCAGAAGGTGTGGCCAAAATGGCCAAGCCCTTGAACGCCAAGGTCAATTTAATCCCTTATAATCCCATCCGCGAAATGGAATTTAAAACGCCTTCCGGAGAAGTCGTGGATAAATTCCGCGATATTTTGAAAAGTCACGGAATTCGTGTGACGGTCCGCCAAACCGCAGGCCGTGATATTAATGCGGCATGCGGTCAGCTTCGCCTCGACCGGCAGGCGGCAGCGCAGTAGGGGCGTATTGCCACAGCTTTTCCAGCTGCGGATTTTCCCCATAGATTTTTTCAAGCGCTCGAGTCATCCATCCGCCTGTCATCGCGTCTAAAAGCGAAGTCAATTCTTCAAGTCTGAGAATTGCCTCATAATGTTTTTGTTCCCCTTCGGCCGGCGCAAAAACTATTTCTACCTGAAGCCGGCGTCTTTCATAATAAATCCGCGTGGCTTCGGCAAGAAAATCATTACGCGTTTCCACCATGAGTTTTTCGCGATTATCGATGGAGGTTTGATTGGAGCTGTAAATAAAATCTCCCAGGTCCCAGCGCATGTCCATGTCCCAGCCGCGGTCCATATCGCTAGGGCCTGTAATGAATCGGTCCGCATCATTCGTTCCACCGCGGTCGATATCAATATTATTATTTTGGGAGAAATCGCGGCCGAAGGAAAAACTGGGCAGAAGTGCCGCCATGCGCGATTCGGATTGCCAGCGTTTGATCTTTCCGTTTTTGAGATTGGCAAAACGCATCACCGCCTTGTGGATTTTCCCGGCTGTAGGTTCCAGATGAGTCAGCTGGGTAAAAAGCTGAGAGCGTTCCGGGGATGGAATCCATAAAGACGGCGGAGGCTTAATTTCATCCGGCAAAAGGGCATGGCGCATGACACCCTCGGCTGTGATGGCCGCCAAAACCTCGTTTTTTCCTTCGATTAACACAAGAGATTTTGCTCCCGGCCGCGCCATTCCCTCGAACATTTCTTTCCATCTTTGATTTTCAAAATCGTAGGAATAAATGCCCCGGCTTGTTCCGGCAAAAAGAGTTTGAGATTTGTTGGACCAGGCAAGCTGACGCATATCGATACTCGAAAGTCCGCTTTGTGAAAGGGCCCGCCACCTTAATCCTCCGTCCACACTTTGAAAAACACCTTTGCGTGTGGCGAGCCAGAACGAAGGATCGGTTTCGGAAGATCCCGCCAATTCATAAAAATCATAGGAAGAAAGATTCTGCGGGATTTCTTCGCCGTTTTCTTCGTCAAAAAGATTTTCTTCGATTTCTAAAAATTCCCGGGCATCGCCGGACAAAAGAGAAAATACCGGCTGAAAGTCTTCCCCCTCTTTTGAAACATACAGACGATTTTCCGTGGCCGCAAAAATCTGTTCATTAAAAAACCGGACAAGGGGCACAGAATGAAAACGCGGGAAGCCTTCCGATCGTTTCCAAGTATTGCCCCCGTTCTCGGATTCGAACAGCCCGTCTTCCGTGCCGAGAAAAAGATGGTCGGGATCATTTTCATCCACCGCTAAAGACAGAGGCGCATGTTTGTTTTCGTTTTGCGCGCGAAAAATTTCGTGTGCTTCGGCATTTCGAAAATCAAAACGCCACACCCGGCTCGTCCCAAGAATAAAAACCGAGTCAGGGATTTCCTTGAAGCCGTAAATCCGCAGTATGTCATCGCGGCTTGCGTGTAAACGCCAAAGGGTTTTCCAATGGCCGTCCGAAGTTTCTTCGAAAATTTCGTGTGGGGATGCGGCGAGAAGTTTCCCTTGATACAGGGGATGTGGGACAAGAGAAAGTAAATCTCCCGCCGCAGGTTGAACCGGTTTTTCCCAGCCTTGAAATGCAAAGGCTAGGGAAACAAAACTAAAAAAAAATAAAAATCGTAATTTCATAAAAGTTCTCCTTTTCGTCCGCTGTCACTGCGAGCGAACGAAGTGCCTCCTTGCAATGACGAAGGCGTTTAATTTTAATCATAAATAATATGCAATATATTTAAATAGTCAATAACAAATATGCATTTTTTTAAAATCGTGGTATATTTCCGACTCGATTTATAAGGAGGAAGCGTGGGATTCAAATGCGGGATTGTCGGCCTTCCAAATGTTGGGAAGTCCACTATTTTCAATGCCTTAGCCAAAGCCCGGGCGGAGGCTTCCAATTATCCTTTTTGCACCATTGACCCCAATAAGGGCATTGTGCCGGTGCCTGATCCCCGGCTTTGGGCCTTAAGCGATCTTTATCATCCCCAAAAAACCACCCCGACTTCCGTGGAATTTTATGATATTGCTGGTTTGGTCAAAGGCGCTTCGGAAGGTGAAGGGCTGGGCAATCAATTTCTCGGCCATATCAAAGAAGTCGAAGCCATTCTGCATGTCGTGCGCTGCTTCGACGATCCGAATATTATTCATGTTTCCGGCAGCGTGGACCCTCTGCGCGATATTGAAGTGATCGACACCGAGCTTTGCCTCAAAGACATAGAAACCATGTCCGGGCGTTTTGATAAAACGGAAAAGCTCGCAAGGTCCGGCGATAAAGAGTCGCGCGAAAAAATGCCGCTTTATGAAAAAATCAAAAAATCATTGGAAGACGGTGTTCCGCTCCGCCGGATCGGACTGAGTGAAGAAGAAAAAAAAGCGGTGAAGGATTTGGCTTTTCTTACGATCAAACCGGTCCTTTATTGCGCCAATGTGGCGGAATCTGAATTGGCTACGGGCGGCGGGAAATTCGTAGAGTCCGTGCGGGAGTGGGCGAAAAAAGAAGGCGCCGGTGCGGTGATGATTTCCGGAAAAGTAGAATCCGAGCTTGTTGATTTATCGGATGAAGAACAAAAAGAATTTTTAAAAGAATTAGGATTGAAAGAGCCGGGCTTGAATGCGCTGATCCGCGCCGGTTATGAATTGCTCGAACTCATCACTTATTTTACGGCCGGCGAAAAAGAAGTACGGGCTTGGACCATACGGCGCGGCACCAAAGCCCCGCAAGCGGCCGGTGTGATTCATTCGGATTTTGAGCGCGGATTTATTCGTGCCGAAGTGATGAGCTATGATGATCTCATCCGGCTGAAATCAGCTGCCGCTGTCAAAGAAGCCGGACTCTTGCGCGTCGAAGGAAAAGATTATGTGGTTAAAGACGGCGATGTGATGCTTTTCCGCTTCAACGTTTAAAATCTAAATCCCTCCGGAAACTGCTTTTGCATCAACGCATTTAAACCATCAAAATCAATCAAAATATAAAAAACAGGATGAAGTTATTTGAAGCTTTTAAAAAGTCGTGGTATCATTGTAACCTTATTAGTTTCAAGTCTCTGTGAGAAAATCGTTCATCAAGGGAGAAGCGTTTTCTGCGAAAACTTATTTCGTCAGTTCTCATCTTCTGCTTTACGCTCGTAAGCATTTCCCCCACAAGTTTTTCTTTTTCGTCTGAGTCCCCTGAATCCGCAAAAAAAACTGAGCAGGAAATTTTATTTCCTCTCGAACTTCCTCAAGAATTAGGCTCGGTCGAAGCCGTTTATAAAGGAAAAAGCGCCCGCCCGGTCATTCTGCTTCAGAATGCGCATGCTATTCCTGATGCTCAAAAATCGCTGGCCCGACTTGTCGAGTATTTTTCCGAGCATCATGGTATCCATCAAATAGCCCTGGAAGGCAGCTCCGAAAAACTGGACGCTGCTTTTCTTCGAAGTTTCCCGGAAAAAGAAAAGCTCAGGACCGTTTTAGAAACTTATCTTGACCGGGGGGAAATTTCGGGTGCAGCCGCCGCGGCCTTTTTGGCCGAAAAACCGGCCCATTATTTTGGAATCGAATCCCGGCCGCTTTATGAAAAAGGGATCGACCTTTTTCTAGAATCTCTCGCCAAAGAACCGGAGCTTGTTGAGAAATTAGATTTTCTGCAAAAAGAAATCGACCGCCAGAAAAAAGAGTTTTATCCGGCCCCCTTGTGGAAATTTGATCGAAAGTGGAAGGCCTTGGAGAAAAACAAAATTGAATTTGCCGAATTTTTGTCTTTTCTGAAAAGGTTTGGCGGGATCAACCTGGAAAAATGGGAAACCATGCAGCATGATGTGTTGTGGAAAAAAATCACGGCCTATCACGAACAAATCAAAAATCATTTTCTCAATACCAAAACACTCAAAGCTCTCGCTAAAAAAGATGAAATACTGAATCTTACCGGGAAATTGATGCGGCTGGAATTAACCCGCGAAGAATGGGAAAAACTAGAATTGGCCGGCGATAAGCTTCCCTTCGATTCGAATAAACTTAAAACGCAGCAAAATTTTTACCGCAATGCCATGGCCCGCGAAAAAGTCATGCTGGAAAATTGGGCCCGCAAAATTCCTGATACTTCTCAAACCTCCATGATTGTTGCCGGGGGATTTCATATGGAAGGCTTTCGCCAGACCTTCGAGAAGAATAAAACTTCTTATATTTTAATTTCTCCGGCCATTGAAGACCTTCCTCGGGACATACGATACCGGGAGTTTATGCGCGGCGAAGTATCGTGGAAAAATTATTTTAAAATTAAAAATGGGCGCGTTGATTTATACGAAGCGTTTACGCGCGCAACACGCGATCGTCTGCTGGCTGAAGGCCGTCAATGGCTGAAGCCTTGGCGCGACAACATCATCCGAATACTTGCTGCAGAAAAACGCCTTGGTGAGGCCAAACAGTACACGCGACTCATCGATGAAATTCTTGCGCCTCAAATCGATTCCACTCAAATCAAAACATTAAAAACTCAATGGCTGAATGAAGTCGACCGGTTTTTTGACGGCCTAAAAAATCTTCAGGACAAAAATCAGCTGAGCACCCCGAATATCATGCGTCTTGCCCATCAGCCCACGGCCGAATTTCCCTACGCTGTCCCTGCCGGCACCGTTCCCGCCCGGTGGCTTGCCGCAAAAACCATGGCCGCATCGGAAATGAGAATTGCGGCGGCGCCTGGAGCTGCTTTAAACCCAGCGGTTGCGGTTGAGCTCACGCCGCTTCAACAACTGGCCGCAAGTGCCGGCGGTGGTTTAAGAATTGGTTTTATTGCTGCCAAGGCGGGAGGTCCGGATGGCGTGAGCCGTGAAATGGAAAATTGGGCCCGCGTGCTTCGACGGGCGGGGCATTCGATTCATGCGCTTGTGGCTGATGGAGAAATGGTATTAGAGGAAGTTGAAGGTCAGGAACCAGTTATTAGTGGGCAGCTTCCGCCAGTCGCCAGATATGATTCGGAAGACAATCAAAAAGTTCTGGCTGCTTTTCCGAATCTTCCTCCTTCCACCCGCTATTCTCGCATTGAAGAGTTGCGCGCCAGCCAATTGAGCGATACGGCCTTGGACACATTAATTATGGGCCAAAGTGAAATCATCCGGGATAGTATCAAAAACTGGGTGAGGCTAAATAAAATCGATGTTCTCATCATAGAAAATCTCAACGTGCTGCCGGAGGCATTTCTCTTAAGCGTCGGAGTCAAACGTGCGATCGGAGATCTCCCAACTCCCGTTATCTTTCATAATTATTATGACCCTTCTTATCTCGAAAGTGACGATTTTAAAGATTTCCCTCCGGGCCTTCAGCATCATCTCCGGGACAAATTTCCGCCTCAAAGCACTGATGTTTTTCACACGGTATTGAGCGAAAAAGCCCAAGGAGAGTTTAGAGCCGCTTTTCCGGGAATTCCTGCGGAAGAAATTTCAGCAGACGTCATTTACAACGTTCAAGATTTCAAAAATCCTCCTCCTCCCGATGATTACACACAAAGCTTTCGTGCCGATTTGGGTTTTGCCGAAGACGATATTATTTTCGCTTTTCCTTCCCGCCTTATTTTTCGCAAAGGCCTCGATTTTGCCCTTCAGCTCATTAAAAATATTTCGAATCCCAAAGTTAAATTGCTGCTGATGGAAGAGGAGGGTGATGAAAATTACAGGACATCGATTCAAAGATATATTGCGGAATTAGGCCTTGTCGATCGAGTCCGGTTTATGAAAGATCGTTCGGGTGTTAATCGTTTGGGTTTAAAGAGATCTCCTCCGGGGGCCCCCGTGAAAATTTATACGGCGGACGATGTTTATCGAGTTGCTTCCGTGGTTTTGTATCCGAGTCAGGAAGAAAATTTTGGGGCGCCCATTTTGGATGCTATTCGCGCCGGGTTACCGGTCGTGGTTTATAAATATCAGGTTTTCAAAGATGAAATTCGTAAAGAGGGAATGACTTTTTTTTATTTTCCAACCATTACAAGTAATCCTCCAGAGCCCAAAAGATTAAGGCGTGCGTTAGGAGGAAGTAAAAATCAAGAGCGGTTTAAAACGTTGGCTTCGGAGATTATGCGGCTTTTGGACGATTCAAACCGTAAAAATCAAATTACCGCTAAAAACCGCGAAATCGCCGGCCAGCATTTTTCTTATGAATATCTTGACGAGCGTTTAGCGGTTGCGATTGACACTGCGATCGCTAAACGCACTCAATCAAGCGATCATCTCATTCAGCAATACGATATACGCAGCGAAGATGCGAATGTCTTGTTGGAGAACTTGGAAGGTCTGAATAACGAAATAGAAGCTCTAAGCCGGGCTGGGCAGCAACAGCAAGGGGGAGAGCATGTCACGCGCGTTGCTTTAGTGAGGCTGCGGCGCGAGCGTTATGCGCCGGCAATCCGGAAGGCGCTTCAAAAACTTTCGGACAATCTCAGGCAGGAATTGCCGAGTCAGCGGGCGCTTATGCTGGCCATTGCAGAACGTTTGGGGGAACGTAAGCGTTTCGAAGAAAATGATTTTTTAATCAAACCTATTTGGAGATATCTCCGGGAGCATGACAGGTGGGATGTTATCGCCGGTGATAATGAAATTGTAAAATTATTGATTGCCCAGATGAAGAAAGAGGAAGCTTATCGCAATCGGCGCGAAACCTGGGTTTCCAAAAACGCGCCGGAATTACAGAACAACAACATTGTCTATTTTTCCGCAGAATACGGGCGAAAAAGCCTAAAAATTTACTCCGGCGGATTGGGAGTTCTTTCCGGCGATCATTACAGCGGCGCCAGTGATTTCGGCCTAAAGTTTACGGCCATGGGACTGCTCTATAAGAAAGGATATTTTAAACAAAAACTCGGGGTGGACGGCCAGCAGCTCGTCGATTATGACTATCAAGGCATCAAATATGAAGATTTGCCTTTGCTTGAAGCTGGTGCCAACGGAGAAGAAATTATGATCGATATTCCGATGCCGGAAGCAGAGACTAATGTAAGGGCCAAGGTTTGGAAAGTGCTTTACGGAGAAACGGTTTTATATCTTTTAGATACTGACATAGATGGCAATAACCCGCATTGGCGTAAAATCACGGAGCGCCTTTATGAGAATGAGAATGGGAGTCATCAAAGAATGCAGCAATATTTTGCTCTCGGTGTCGGCGGCATGCTGGCACTTAAAAAACTTGGAATCGCTCAAGATAGTATTCATTTAAATGACGGGCATCCCTTTTTCACCGCCATGCAAGCCATTCGATTTGCGATGGATGAAGTCCCGGCAGAACACATTTGGGATAATTCAGAAGAAGGACAGATAAGATTCGAAATGGCTTTGGAAAAAGTCATGGCCAAAATCGTTTTTACCACCCATACGCCCATTGAAGCGGGCAATGAATCAGTGGAAGTGAACATCCTTCGCCCTTTCCTCGAGAAAATTTTTCCAAATAACCCTTATGCCGTCGACCGGTTACTCGCACTCGGGGATTATCACGGAAAATTTAGTCTGACCGTTTTTTCAATGCGAATCGCCCAGCACCGTAACGCGGTCAGCGAATTGCATGGGCATGTGGCGAGGAGAATGTGGCAGCATCTTTTCCCCGGGATGAAACTTGAAGAGGTTCCCATTGATCATGTTGTCAATGCTGTTCATCGAGAAAGCTGGCAAGCTCAGGAAATAGAAAAAGTATCTTCCGCCGTTTGGCAAGATGAGGGACTTGTTCGGAAAATGCAGGCGCCCCCGACAACATGGCAAGAAGATTTGGCCAGCGATGAGTGGGCCGATGAAAATATTCCTATTGATTCGGAAGAGCTTTGGCAGGCTCACATCAAAAGAAAAGACGAGCTTATAAAAGAGATCATACGACGCAAAGAAAAAGCAGGCGTTATTAAAGATGATCTCGATTATTTCAAGGAGTTTAAATCAGAGGTTTTGACGCTAGGGTATGCCCGCCGATTCATTGAATATAAACGCGCCCTTCTCATTCTGCGAAATCTCGACCGATTAGAAGCGATTGCCAAAAGGACCGGCAAACCCCTTCAAATTATTTTTGCCGGAAAAGCCCATCGGGCGGATGAAAAAGGCCAAGCTCTTATTGAAGAGCTTCATAAAAAAGCAAAAGACCTTCGCCAAAGAGGTAATTTCGTAAAAATTGCTTTTATCGAAGAATACAACATTGAACTTGCCCGTTATCTTGAGTCCGGTGTCGACGTTTGGCTCAATTCTCCCATTCGTCCGCGCGAAGCTTCCGGCACAAGCGGCATGAAAGCGGCCATGAATGGCGTCCTTAATTTAAGCACGAAGGACGGCTGGGTCACGGAAGGGATTATTCACGGAGTCAACGGCTGGCTTTATGGAGTGGAAGGCGTTGAGCGGAATGATTTTGCTGATATGGAAGCTTTATACGCACAACTTGATGAAGTGGCAGGCCTTTATTATCAGGATGGCCGGCAGCAATGGAAACGCATGATGAAAAAGGCGATTGTTTCCAGCGCGTATTATTTCGGCATGGAAAGAATGTTAATCGATTATTCGAAAAAAATGTATCAACCTGCAGCAGCTTCTTCAAAAGCCATGACCTGGCAAAAGGCAGAGGAAAGGGCAAGATGGAGAATGAACAATAAAAAGAATTTGCGCCGGCTTGCATCAGGAGATGCAAGGCCCGAGATTGAATCCGCCGAAGTTTCAAAAAATTTAGTTTTAGGCCAGGAGCATGAGATTTCCGTAGAAGTTGATTTTCACAACAGCTCCCCCGACACCCATGCGGCGGATTTATTTTTTGAGCCGGAACAGGATGCGCATGTGGAGAAAGAAAATCGCCGGATTTCGCAAACCGCGCGTTTAAAGCGAACGATCCCTTTGTCCGGCAGCCGTTACCGTTTTATTTTTGCAGTGACACCGGAATTTACCGGCCGTCACTATCTTCATATTCGAGTTGCGCCTAAGGACCAAATTTCTTGGGAAAATTCGGCAGAACTTGCTGATGCAACGAAATGGCTTCATCCTAAAGAGCCAGTTTATGTGTGGCAATTGAATATACTGCAATTTCGTGCCAATTATGTTAAGGACCAAAGACCTGTGGAGGAAGGATTGCCATTTTGGATACAGCTTCCGCCCGGAGTTCAACCTTCCGAAGTTCTTTGGGCTTCTGCAAGGACAGCAGACGGACAAAACGGATCATGGGCCAGCCGGGCCATTCCCATGCAGCTCATTCCAGGGGCAGAAAATTTATGGGGAGTGGTTGTTTCTAGAAAAGAATTCTTAGACTATGGGCCTTATGATTTTAAATTCATTGTGAGATTTGCCGATGGCAGAAAAGAAGAATGGCTGCCCGGTTCTTATCCCATCAATTCCAAAACACATAATGCGCATCTTCATATTCATGCAGAAGATCCTTCCATGCATCGATCGAAAGTCATCGCTATTTTAGATGCAATGAGCCGAGACCCTGGGGTTAGAGTGCCGGCTTATGTTGCTTCAGATGCTGCGGCCCCTTCTGCGGAATCCATGAATCCTATGGAACTTGGCCCGCAGGCCATTCAAGTGCTTTTGAATACGCAAGATGAAGGGCCAGACGAATATAATGGTTTTGCTTTTAGCAAAGGAGAGGGAGAGGGAAATTATGCCATTCAAAAAAGTAAATCGGGCTTTTTGGGATTTTTGGAAGGATACCGCCGATTAGCTGAAAGGCCGGATGAACTTAATACGAGCCTTCTTTATCACGCTAAAAATACGGACGGGGGAAATAGACCTTCAGGCGATATTCCTTATTATTTGCTCAACGTCATTTTTAAAGACACTTACTTGCCATCGCTTACCGGAGTTATTGCCGAAATTAGGGAAGTTTCTGAAAAAATGGCCCGCCCAGAAACCACAGATGAACAAAAAATAGCTTACACTAAAGAACTTTTAGATTATCTGGTCGCTTTCGCGCAAGGCCTTGCCTGGCAACTCACCATTGATTACGCAAAAAATGTGGAATATGAAGGGGATGGGAAAATAAAAAGGGCCGTGGATGCTTTACAGCATCCCTCTCAAGGTAGGTTTCTACGCTGGCATTTAATTCATTTCTTAGACAATCATCATGCGGAAAAATTGCAGACAACAGACGGTGAAGACGTTTATGCCTATGCCATTCCCTATGCTTTATTCGGCATACGTGCGCCGGATGGAGGCAATGCATTGCTTCTTATTAATATAAGAAAGCAGGTTTCTATTGTTGAGGGTGCCGAGAAGGCCGATTCTAATGTCAGATCCATAGGAATGAAAAAAGTATTAGGAGAGAGGCTTTGGGCACGAGAAGGAGGTTTTTTGCAAGAACGCAGTATCCCTAAAACAGCCAAAGAAGGAAAAAAAGGAGGAAGAATAGGACAAAAAGAAGTCGCAGACTTTAAAGGAACAACCCATCGCGTGAATATTCCCGGGAAACTTACCAGCGATGCTCCGGGGCCCATCAATTTAGAAATTTTAGGGTATGATTCCGCGGAGCCTGATCTCATGGAAGCTTACATTCAAGCGGCGATTAAAGGCCGGGATCATCCTACAGATTGGAGTGCGGCGCCCGAAGAATTGATTACCCGGCAAATTACAGCATCGCTTGATAACGGCAAGGTCGCAGAAAGAACCAAAAGACTTTTAGATGAGATTGTAGGATTAGGGGCTTCGGCCGCTCGGGAGCGTTTTGGGGCAGATAACATTCCGGTGATTATGGCACTTATCGGAGCGATTGCACCCGATCGTTTAAATTCCATGCAAGATTGGCACCGTACTACTTATGACCATTGGAAGACTTTTTACGCGAGGGGAAATAATCGGGAAATTTTTGAACAGGGAACATTAACCATTATTCCTACAAGAACCACACGGGCTTTTATCATCAAACGAAGTCTCAATGGCCGTAATCGTTTTATTCTTATTCATCTAGCAAGAATCGAACAATTCGATTCCTCCGATGAAAAAACCAGCATTACGACGACAGAAATTGGAGCTTTGGATTTGGGTTCAGACCGTAATAAAAAGCATCAAGTTCAGAATGAATTTACCGGGCGTTTATATGCGCATGAGCATACCCATGAATCACTGACTAGAACCGTTGATGAAGGCGGCGGCTGGCATTTGCGTGTTGGCAAAGACCGTTATCAGGGACTTAGCTGGGAAGATGCCGAAGTAAAAGCGGAAGGGGCCAGGCATAAGCTTGGTGATTTAACGGTTGAGGTCAATATAGAAGACCTTGGGACGAAGCAGGTTCAAAGCGAGAGCGAGGACCAGCCCGATACATTCTCAAGCCACGATAGTTTTGAACATTTTTTAGAAATTCTTCCTGATTTAGCCAATGCCGGAATCGGAAAAATGTATCTCACATGGCTTTATCAAATGAGCGAAAGCTCAACTAGAATTCATACCGGGAGAGACGGAGACCTCAACTTTATTACTGTCGATCGGAGGCGGGTAACAGTCAAGGGATGGAATTATCCCGGCAAAAGATTGGAAACGACTTTACCCAATGGCCGGAGGGCAATTCTTCAGGATGATGCCGGCAATCCTTTTTCTATTATGATTGATCCTGAAACCGGTCTTCCCCGCCTAAATCCCCATATTTTTAAACCGGGCCAAGAAGGAGTTGATCAGTTAAAAATGCTCATTGAGAGACTTCACGCCATCGGCATCAAAGCTATTTTGGATTTTATTCCTTGGCTTGCTCCGGATGCAATCAATGAAAAAAATTATAAATGGACTTTATATAAAGAACTCGATGAACCAGCAGATAAAGAAGAGTGGGCTACGGCAGTCGAAGATAGCACAGAAGATATGTTTATTGTGAATCGATTGGCCAGGAATTCAGGTTATTTTGCTGTTCGTATTACAGAGGAGGGGAAAGAAAGAGTAATTTTGGTAAAACATTTTCGCGGGGAAAATATCGATCAGGCCATACTCAACCCTTTTCATGAAGAAGTCAGGGATTATTATTTTAAGTATTTAAAATTTTTGGTGGATTTGGGCGTCGATGAAGTCAGGGTGGATTTGGCCGCAGAACTTCTTAACGCAAAAGTAAGAGGTGCTGTGGAGGATCCTTCTTTGGCGATTAACAAAAAGCCGGAACACGAGGCGCATCGTTTTCGGGAAAATGACGAACTTTGGAGTCATTTGATTAAGCGGGTAAAGGATTATGCTGGGGAAAAACAACAAGACTTTAAATTTATTATGGAAGCTTATAAAGATGAATACGGCTCGAACTGGCCGCGTGAAAAATTAGAAGAGCTGGGGGCCGACTCGCTTTATTACAAAGAAGTTTTCGACGAATATTTTAATCTTGAGAGACGATCATCGGGCGCTTCGCCGGCCAAGCTGTCGGATCAATTGAAGTATGCTTTTGATGTCCGGTATAGCAAACGATTCATTATTTTTGGGTCTAATTTTGATGAAATGTCCATGGATGACATTGGCGGCGCCAAAGAAGCCATGCTCATGAAATTGTTTTTTTATGCCAATGCAGGTGTTCCCACCATGATTGCATTGAGAGATTTAATGGATGTGGGTCTTTTTCGAACCCTTCCTGGCGGCGAGATTAATCCATCAACCCATCTTCCGGATCTTTACAAACCGAGCGCCCATTCCTGGGAGGCTGATCCGGCAAGAATGTGGGACCGCTCAATATGGGAAGAAGATAATGATCCTAATTTTCCGCGGCGCGGACTCAGAAAAATTATTCGAGAAAGCCGCTGGCTGGCGCTTCTTCATCAATTTACCCATTCTTTAGCTGAAAAAGGGGAAGATTTTATAATTCATCAATTGGGCACAAGCGATGGAAATGTGATGAGCGCCATGGCGCAAAGAGAACCGGAACAGCCCAAGCGCTGGAAAATTATAGTCAGCCGTCATAATTTGAATGATCAGGACACGTTTCCTGTGTCGGTTGATTTGCCGCATGAATTACGGACGGATGATGGAAATCATGTGGAAGCCATTGACGATATGACAGGACAAAAATTAAAAATTGAACATGGCAAAATTTGGCTGAATCTTGGCCCGGGTCCGCATAAGGCGGGAAGATTTATCAGCATTAGACCGATGACTCTTGCCGGTTCTGAGATGCGAGTCATTGATCATTCCTCACGTTTGGTGCTGCGGGCGCTTGCGACCAGGAAACTCAGCCGCAGTGAAGCGCGAATGGTAGCGGCATTGGGTGAACAAAATCGATTAGACGCATTAGAAACCGCGGCGCGAAAAAAAGCGGCTTCACCCCATATTTTCCGGCAATTTTTGCGGCGCCGAAACATTCTCGGATTTGATTCCCCCGAAATTCAGCAGGCTTTCGAGGTCGAGGGATTTCTTTCTCGGCCGGATTATGAAGGACAAATGGATCAGGCCATGCAAATGCTTAAAAATAAAATGATTCGCCGGGCGATAAAATCTTTAAACAAAAATCCCAAAGGCCGTTTGAATTATGCCGCCGTGTTTTCTCTGCTCGAAGCCGACGGAAAAACCCTCGACTGGCTTTGGAATTATGTAGAAATCATTCAAGCCGTTAAAAAAATGGCGAAAAGCAAATTTCCTCACGCTAAGGTGGAAGGCAATATTCAATTTTTAATGCAATCTTCACAAATGCAAAGCGAGGCATTTAAGCGGTTTGCTTCTCGCGTAGACCGCTCGAATGAAGCGAAGAGAATCAATTTAGATGACGATGATGCCATGGCCAGGCTCGAAAAATATTTGCGCGACAATAAAAGCGCTTTGATTTACGGCTTCGACAGACTGGCTGACAAATTAGCTGATTCGAAGTATCGGATTCGCATTGTTAAATCCCAAATTCCCATGTTTTTGGCGCTCCCGGCGGAAGGACTCATGACAAGCCATTTGGCTGCGGATGAGCAAGGCGTTAACGCTGAAAGCATTTTCAAAGTCCTCGAAGTCCTCCCCGATATGATGGTTTGGAACCGGAATTTTTTCGAAATCACTACCGAAGCCCTGCAGTTAATCGACCTTATTCAGAGAAAAATCTCGACTTACGCGTAATTGACAAAGCTCGATTTTGCGTCAATAATCTTGGCCCATGAACCCCTTTTATTCCATTTACCGCGATTTCAAAGCCTGCTTTGAACGGGATCCGGCTGCCCGTACCCCGCTTGGATTTTTGGAAGTTATTTTCCTTTATCCGGGATTTCATGCGGCCATCGCTCACCGCATCAATCACTTTCTTTATCGATTGAGAATCCCTTTTGTGCCGCGGCTCTTGTCACAGCTTGTGAGATTCTTTACGGGTGTCGAAATTCATCCGGGCGCAACCATCGGCCCCGGACTTTTTATTGATCATGGCATGGGCGTTGTGATTGGAGAAACCAGTATTGTCGGAGCCAATGTCACTCTCTATCAAGGGGTTACTTTGGGAGGGACAGGGACGCAGCGGGGAAAGCGTCATCCTACTCTCGGAGATAATGTGGTGGTGGGCGCCGGAGCCAAAGTTCTTGGAAATATTAGACTTGGAAATAATGTCAAAGTAGGCGCCGGTTCGGTGGTGGTACATCCTGTTCCGGATCATTGCACGGTGGTGGGTGTTCCAGCCGAAATTGTACGTAAGGAAGGGCGCCGCATATCCCCAATTGACCTGGACCATGGGGATTTGCCCGATCCGGTGAAGGCTTTGAAGAACCGTATCCGCTTTTTGCAGAAAGAGATAGAATCCCTCGAAGACCATATCAAAAACCAGCAAGACCCTAAAAAAAGTACCCCCTCCTAACCCCTAATTTAGCAATAACTTACAATATTGTTATTGGGGCCTTCCTTTGACTCCCACCCTTTATCATGCTAGGCTTTTTTTGGGTATAGAATAGGCTATAAGAGTCATACCTAGGACAGTCTGTATATTTGTTTATTGATATAGAGCGCAAAGCTTGCGGCTTGAAGAGAATAGCCAAAATCAAAGCACCTGTAGTACTTGGGTAACGCCATATTATTCTTTTTTTTGCTTTGGTTTTGAGCGTTCAAATTAAGTTCGTGGGCTTTGCGTTTTCTATTTTTAGGGTTTTTAGAGTTAAAAGGGGGGTGGCGAAAATGAAATTTGATATGCGATTGATTACAGGGATTTTCATCGGGATGATACTGGGACTCCATTATGTGGAAACATTTGTCACGTATCTTCCGATTCTGACCGTAGTCACACTTGTGATGATACTGAAGCTCGTTCATCGTTAACCATCCGGAAGAATGGTTGGACGGTGAAAGAGAAGGGGGGTGAGCAACCATGAAGTTTGATGATCATTTGCTAGCAGGGTTATTTATAGGGATTACAGTAGGACTGCATTACGGGACGAGCCTGGTTACATTCGCGCCGATATTTCTGATACTGGGTGTCCTGTACCTGCTGCGTTACATAACCGGCAAATAAATCCGGTTAAGTAATCCCACAGCTTTTGGCCGGGGACGCGGAAGCATTCCCGGCCTTTCTATTTTATTGACACTCCGCGTGCAGCCTCCTAAACTTTCCCCATGCCTCATGACAAATTAAGAATTTATTCCGACGGCGGTGCCCGGGGAAATCCCGGTCCAGCGGCGATCGGCATTTTGATTTGCGATATGAACGGTGAAACCATCACGGAACATCAGGAAGTGATCGGAGAAACCACCAATAATGTGGCCGAATATACCGCGGTGATTGTGGGGCTCGAAATGGCGAAGGGCCTCAAGGCAAAAGAAATCGATTATTTTGTCGACAGCGAACTCGTGGCTCATCAAATTTCCGGAAAGTACCGCGTTAAAACACCGCATCTGGCGGCACTTTTCAAACAGGTAAAAGACCGGGAAAAATTTTTCAAACGCATTATTTTTACGCCGGTGCCGCGCACGCACGAAAAAATCCGTTATGTGGACAAACTGGTCAATCAGGCCTTAAACCGCGAAGGCTATTAGAGGAGGAGTTATTATGAATTATTTATGGATGGCGATGATTGGATTTTTGGGCGGTATAGCGGGGGGAATTTTTGGGGTAGGCGGCGGGATTATTTTTGTTCCTTTAATGGTTTTAATTCTGCGTTTTGATCCTCATTTGGCCATCGGGACTTCCCTGGCTGTCATTGTTCCCACCGCGCTTGCCGCCGCGTTTCGGAATTTCCATGCCGGAATGATTCATTGGCCGACTGTGATTATTCTTACCCTCTTTGCCATTTTGGGCTCGTGGACGGGGGCGGGTCTTTCCCTTAAGATCGATGCCGCAAACCTGAAACGGTTTTACGCCATCTTTCTCATGCTTTTGTCGCTTAAAATGTTCTTCCAGAAATAAATCCGTATAGCTATACTACTTCATTCGGCCCCCTCTATTAACCAAATCATGTCGTCATCCTGAACCGCCGACCCTCTGCGAGGGCAGTAAAAAGCACGAGGCGGTGAAGGATCTCGCGTCCTGAGATTCTTCGGCCTTCGGCCTCAGAATGACGTGTAGACAAGGAGTTTTCCTTTGAGTTTTACCGCAGTTCAAGACAATAGGACCGCCGGTTTCGCCCGGGTTTTTTATTCTTTATTTAAAATTTCTGCCTCGCTCAAGCTGGCGCTTGTGATTCTATTCTCCCTCATGGCTTCGCTGGCTGCCGGGACTTTTATCGAATCCATGCATGGCACTTCGGCCGCCCGCCTCATGATTTACGATTCTTTTTGGTTTCACAGCCTCCTTTTTCTTCTCGGCGTCAATGTGGCTGCCGCGGCCCTGGACCGTTTTCCTTGGAAAAAGAAACATGTGGGTTTTGTCATCACGCATCTGGGAATTATTATGATTTTGGCTGGTTCTTTTTTGACCAAACAGCAAATGGTGGATGGGCAAATGAGTATTACCGAGGGGGATACCGAGAGTTTTATCACTTTGCCCGAGCCTCTGCTTTATATTTTTTCTCAATCCATGAAAAAAGATTGGCTCCTTCCGATTCAAGAGAAACCGTTTGCCTGGCAGGGAAAAGAAAATCTCTTGCCTGGAAATTTTTCGGAACTTCCGTTAAAAGTTTCTATGACGGCGAATTATCCCAAGGCAAGGCTGACCGAGAAATGGGAAGCGGACCCAGCAGCCGGTCCTGCGGCGCTCAAAGTGACGCTTCACAATTCCTTTATGAATCAGAATTTTTGGCTGGTCGAAAACGATGCCGAATTCGGAACCGTTCCAGCCGGCCCTGCTAAGCTTCGTTTCACGGACCAGCTTTTAAATGAAAATTTGCCGATGACCAATCAAAGCAGCTATCTGGAATTTCAATTCGAAAAAACCACAGCCCAAATTCCTTTGAAAGAAAATATACGGCTTCCGGCGGTTTTTCCTTTAAAAAATACGCCTTATCAAGTCACGATCAACCGGCTTTTTAAAAACGCTATGATCAGCGGCCGGAATCTTATCGAAAAAGAAGGCGGTTCCAATCCCGCTGCGGAATTAATTTTGGACGGCGGCGGCATTCAGGAAAAACACACCGTTTTTTCCAAATACCCCGATTTCCCCACGCTTCACGGCCTTAAACCCAGTGCCGCCAGAGTCAAAATTTTTTACCGCTTCCCCGACGGCGGATCAAAGGGCGAAACTCACGAGCTTCGATTTGTTCAAAAAGACGGTGAACTCCTTTATCAAATTCAAAGCGGTGCCAAAATCAATTCCGGGAAAGTAGTTTTGTTTCAAGAGACGCCCACGGGCTGGATGGATTTAAATTTTCGGGTCGACGAATTTTTCCCTCATGCGCAAAGAAACCGGATCTACACGCCCGAAGCCAATACATCCGAAGGCGAGGAAGTTTTCCCGGCCCTTAGGCTTCAGCTGGAAAATGAATCGGAAACAAAATCTATTTGGCTTGGCCAGGGTTTGCGCGAAATCGTAGAAATGGGAAATGGCCGCTATATTTTTCTCTACGGTCAACGCAGAATACCTGCTGGGTTTCGCATTAAATTGCGGGATTTCCGTGTGAAAAATTATCCCGGCACCAATCGCCCGGAAAGTTTCGAAAGTGATGTCACGCTTCTTGACGATATGCGCGGCGTAAGCCGTGATGAAACCATTTCCATGAATGAGCCGCTGGTTTATCGCGGTTTTCGAGTTTATCAGTCCGGATATCAGCAAAACCCGGGGGAGCCGGAAGTTTCAATTTTTTCCGTGGGCCGTGATCCGGGCGTTCCCGTGAAATATGCCGGGACCCTTGTCATGATTACCGGCATTCTCCTCATGTTTTACACGCGTTCATTTTCTTCCAATGCGGGAAAAATCGTATGAGTTACAATTCAGTCATTGCGAGGAGGCCGACCCTTTACGAGGGCAGTAAAAAGCACGAGGCCGACGAAGCAATCCCGTGTTTAAAAGCGAGATTGCTTTGCTCACTTCGTTCGCTCGCAATGACAATTTTGGTTTCAGGTTTTTGTCTTCCTTTTGCCCACGCTTCTTCCGCCGTGACAATTCTTGAGTCCATTCCGGTGCAATATGCAGGCCGCGTTAAACCCTTTCAGAGTTTTGCAGAAGAAGCAGTTCTTTATGTGACCGGTAAGAAAATTTTTAAACGTACCGCCGCGACCAAGCTCGTTTGGCAATGGATGTCAGAACCTGAAAAATGGAATGTGGAACCCATGATTCCGGTTTCCCATCCCAAAGTTCGTGAAGATTTTGGCCTGATGCTGGTCGGTCATCGCGTTTCTTGCGAAGTGGTATTGGGCCATCATGTTTTTTTAAAAGAAGTAGAGTCCGCGATGCAGAGACGCCAGAAAAAAGAAAAACTTTCTCTCGAAGACCAAAAACGCGTGGAAATTTATGAACGGGCGATTTTCTTCCGCGAAATCGGAGAAGGAAAAATTCCCGGCTGGGTCGCGCATCCGGAAAATCTTTCCGCGGGCTGGCTTCCTTTTCAGGGCATAGTCAGTGAGCAGGGCAAACAAACTCTTTCCGGATTTTTCCCAGAGGATAAAATTTCCAGATTGTCGAATGCCCTTCAGGAAGTTTTAGCCGCTTTCCGGCAAAACCCTGAATCTCCAGAAGCTGCCGTGTCCGCGGCCGAATTTTCATTGTCGCTCGAAGATCTTTTTGCCAGCCGAGGCATGATGCTTGACCGTAAAATTCTTTCGATGGAAGTGACTTACAATCATCTTCATCCCTTTCGCTGGGCCTGGATATTTTATTTTACAAGCGTATTATTTTTCTTATTTTTTGCCGGAATTAAAAAAAATCAGCTCGCCTTTGGAACAAGCTTAGCTGCATTTCTGGCCGGCTTTTTTATGCATTCTTACGGATTTTATTTGCGCTGCCAAATTGCGGGACGTCCTCCCGTGACGAATATGTATGAATCCATGATTTGGGTGTCGTGGGCCGTTATCTTATTTTCTCTGATTCTGAGTTTGATTTATCGCGCATCATTTATACGCAATGTGGCCGCTTCACTGGCCGGATTTGCACTCGTGCTTGCCGGAGGATTTCCGGTGGCGCTTGACCCGACGATTTCCCCGCTCGTTCCGGTTTTGCGCAGCAATTTGTGGCTGTCGGTTCATGTGCTGACCATCACGTTAAGCTACGGAGCTTTTTTTCTGGCTTGGGGACTGGGCCATGCCGTGATTGCGGCCTATGCTTTTTCCAAACAAAAGGAAACACCGATTAAATTTTCTCAATATTTATACCGCACCCTTCAAATCGGAGTGATTTTGCTGGCGGCCGGGACTGTTTTGGGCGGCGTATGGGCGAGCTATTCCTGGGGGCGTTTTTGGGGATGGGACCCGAAAGAAACCTGGGCTTTGATCGCGCTTTTGGGATATTTGACCGTGCTTCATGGACGATTTACCGGCTGGTTGGGAGCTTTTGGTATTGCTATGGGATCGGTGATTGCCTTTTTAGGTGTGCTGATGGCCTGGTACGGCGTCAATTATGTTTTGGCCGCCGGACTTCATAGTTATGGGTTTGGCGGCGGTGGTCTTCATTATGTCCTTTTGGCCATTTTGATCGACTTATGCACCGTCTCGTTTTTAGCGATAATTTACAAACGCAAATCAAGATTGATTGCCTCTTAAAAACATGATAAATTCGCCCATTCAAAAAGATTCCGGAAGAAAACTTTTTTTTGGCCTTTTTATTTTTCCGCTTTTGATCGCGGTCGGGATGGCTGTTTTGCTTTGCACAGTCGTGCTTCTGACGCGTGAAACGGAAACGCCGGAATCTTTGATCATGGCCATTAAAACCGGCGCCCCCAGCAAACGCTGGCAAAAAGCGTTTGAGCTTTCGAATGAACTTAATCAAGGCCGGGGCATGATACGGGCGGAGGGAGTGATGAAAGAAGTCATTCACATTCTCAACGAACGTGAAGAATACGACAGCCAGACCCGTTCTTATATGGCAATTGCGCTCAGCCGGTTCAAAGAGCCGGAAGTCATTCCAGCGCTTCGGGAAGCTTTGAAGAAGGAACAGGATCCGGAAGTCGAGCTTCATATTATATGGGCGCTCGGGATTCAAAGCGCCAAAGAAGCTGTAAAAGATATTCATCCTTATCTTGAAAGCGAACGTGAAGATGTCCGGGCCATGGCGGTTTATGTGCTCGGAGTTTTGCAGGACAAAACCAGTGTTAAGCTGCTGGAGCCTTTGCTGGATGATGAAGCCCGCGATGTCCGGTGGAACGCGGCCTTGAGTTTGGCCCGGCTCGGAAGTGATGCCGGATATGCGCATTTGGTCAAAATGCTGGACCGTGAAAGCCTGAAAAATTTCGAAGGACTGCCGGACGATAAAATTGAACAAATTATGGTCAATGCAGTTAAAGGAATAGGACTGCTTGGTCGTAGCGATTCTTTGAGCCTGCTCAATCAGCTTGCGAAAAATGATTCGAGTTTAAAAGTTCGCCAGGCCGCAATAGAAGCCGTCCAGTATCAAAATCAGAAAGTTACTTGATGAGCGAAGAAACACCTGTACCGAATCCCGAAAAACCCAAGGATGAAGTCCCGCCTCCGATTCCGCCAGTTCCACCCAAGCCCGTTACACTGCCTGCAGTTGTGCCTGTAACTCCTGCGGTTCCGGCTGCGGCAGCTCCTAAACCTGTGGGCGCGCCTGTCTCTCCTGAACGCCGCCAATTTGTTTTTACCTGGTTAAAATTGGCTTGGATCGCTTTTGCCATGGCCACAGGAGCGGCCTTGAGCACGGTGCTTCGTTTCATGTTTCCGAATGTTCTTTTTGAACCCAAAACTTCTTTTAGGGCCGGCCGTCCAGAAGATTATGAAGTCGGCAAAGTGGACACGCGCTGGATGGATAAATACGGCGTTTGGATTGTCCGTACTGCCGAAGGTCTTTATGTTCTTTCCACCGTTTGCACTCATTTGGGATGCCGTCCGAACTGGCTTGAAACCGAACAGAAATTCAAGTGCCCCTGCCACGGCAGCGGATTTTATAAAACCGGAATTAATTTTGAAGGTCCGGCGCCCCGTCCCTTGGAAAGATTCCGGGTCAGTCTGGCCGATGACGGACAAATTTTTATCGATAAAAGCAAAAAATTTCAGCAGGAAAAAGGGGAATGGAATGATAGTGAGAGTTTTCTTACCCTGTAATCTGGAATGGAAGGAGTAAGTCTTTATGTTTAATTTTAAAAATTTCAAAATGCCGAATTTTAGTTTTAAAGATTTCCGCATGAAAACCCAAGTCGGAAAATCGATGTTCCGGCATGGTTATAGCGATGATGAGCGCGACCGCGCACTCACGGTTTTGACCAACGTTTTTTTTCATCTTCATCCGATTAAAGTGAAAAAATCCGGCGCCCGGTTTGGTTTTACCTGGTGCGCAGGCGGGCTTTCATTTTTCGTTTTTCTCACTCTTGTTGTCAGCGGAATTCTTCTCATGTTTTATTACCGGCCCACGGTAGAGCATGCCTACAATGATATTGTGGCCATGCGCGAACACGTTCCTTTCGGCATTATGCGCGAACTTCACCGCTGGGGCGCGCACGCCATGATCATTACAGTTTGGCTTCATATGTTCCGTGTTTTTATGACGGGATCTTACAAGCCGCCCCGTGAATTCAATTGGGTGATCGGCGTGATTTTGCTTGTTCTGACTATGCTTCTCAGTTTTACCGGATATCTTCTGCCGTGGGATCAATTGGCGATGTGGGCCATTACGGTAGGCAGCAATATGGCGCGTGCCACCCCCTTTCTCGGCCATGAGGGGCCGGGCGCGGCTCTCCTCAAATTGGGGGACATTCAATTAATTCATTCGGGAAGTGATGTGCGCTTTGCGCTTTTGGGCGGACGTTTTGTCGGCGCCGGGGCACTTTTGAGATTTTATATTTTGCATTGTGTGGCCATTCCGGTGGTGGTGGTCATTCTGATGGCGGTTCATTTTTGGCGCATTCGTAAGGACGGGGGCATCAGCGCTCCATTGTAACATTGTCATTGCGAGGAGGCCCGAAGGGCCGACGAAGCAATCCCCGACTAAAACACACTGCGCGCTTTTGCGCAAGCACTCTTCGCGCAGAACTTGACGTTCTGTTGCGAAAGTGTTCGGGGATGACAGTATAGTTGTCATTCCCGCAATCTTTAGGCGGGAATCTTCGCAATAACAGCAAAATTGGGTTTTGATCATGATTGAGACATTTAAGGAAGCGGTGAATGCTTTTTCTTCACCGGTTACGATTTTCACAAGCGCGATTGTTCTTTTCGCGCTTTTCATGGCATTCCCCAAATTTTTAACTTCCAAACCTGCCGCGATTGCCCTCTTGGTTTTGGTCCTTGCCTTTTTCGGAATTGGACTGGGCGATAAACATTTTCGTTCCATCGTTACGGCCCCGGACAATGTTCCGATTGTCGCTATGCTTTTTATTTTCGGCTATTTTACATGGTATGCGCTGAGCAAGGGTGTGGCCAACGATGCGCGCATGAAAGCGGGCAAGCCGACGCTTGAAAAAGAAGAATCCGAACAAAAGGTCATGGTTTTTCCTTATCTTATTTATATTGAATTTGTCGTCGCGCTTTTTTATTCCATCGGCCTTGTGCTATGGTCCATTTTTCTAAAAGCCCCGCTTGAAGAGCCGGCCAATCCGGGCGATTCTCCGAACCCTTCCAAAGCCCCCTGGTATTTTCTCGGCCTTCAGGAAATGCTGGTCTATTATGATCCCTGGATTGCCGGCGTGCTTCTTCCCACTTTGATTATTCTCGGGCTCTGCGCCATTCCTTATATCGATAATGATCCCAAAACCTCAGGCTATTATTCCTTTAAAGAAAGACGCTGGGGGATTACGCTTTTTCTTTTTGGATTTTGGATTCTCTGGATCCTTTTAATTATTACCGGCACTTTTCTCCGCGGCCCGAACTGGAATTTCTTCGGGCCTTTCGAAACCTGGGATGTGCATAAAGTCGTCCCTCTTCTGAACGTGAATTTGTCGGAATTTGTTTTTGTGAAATGGTTCGGAATGGGGCTTCCCAAACAATGGTTTATCCGCGAATTCCCCGGCATTGCCTTAGTTGCCGTTTACTTTCTGGTTCCGCCCGCACTTTTGGCCAAGGGTGTGATGAAAAAACTTCATGAAAAAATCGGTACGGTCCGTTACAGCATTTTGATGATGCTTTTGCTGTTCATGATCGCGCTTCCCATAAAAATGTATCTGCGATGGGCCTTCAATTTGAAATATCTCGTGGCCATCCCGGAATTCTTTTTTAACATCTAATTATCATGCCTCCAAAACCGCCGACACTTTACGATTTGAAAAAAACCACATTTTGGTTTGCCTGGGCTTCCATCATTCTTTTGGTAAGTCTTGTGGCCATGGTGCTTCAGGACAGCACCCGTGAATGGAAGGGCTGGCAGCGGAAATTCATGCAGTATCAAAAGCAAATGGCCGAAACCGACCTTGCCGCCGTAAAAAAATCAATAGACCAAAAAAAGTTAGATGAACTGAAGGCGGAACTCACTCAGGCCCAGGCGGCGATTAAGCAGCATAAAAAAGAAATGCGGGCGATTCAAAAAGATATTTCTAAACTTGAGCTCAAAGCCACCAAAGTACAGATGACTTACCAAGAACTTAAGCAGCTTCAGGATTCCGACCGCTATTTCTTCGAGGAATACCGCAAAGAAGGGCGCAAAAAAGAAACGTCGGAATATGAACATAAAATCGCGAAAAGAGATCCGGGCCTGAATGAAGCAAAACTAAAAGTCGAGGAAATTCAGGCGCAGATCGACGAAAAAAACACAGCCCTTAAACAATGGACCGATCAGGCGGATAAAGTCAGCAAAGACATTAAGCGTCTGGTCCAAGACCAGACCGCGGTTGAGAAAAAGGTCAAAAAATTCAGCTTTCATATTTCTCAGGAAATTTTAAATGCCCCCATGCTCGATTTTATTAGCCCGAGTCTGCAGGTTCAGCAAATCGTGGTGGAACATTTGAGTGATGATTATTATTTTACCAAGGTTCAAAAAGTAGACCGCTGCATTACCTGTCATTTAGGAATTGATCAAAAAGGTTTGGAAAATGCGCCGGCCCCTTTTAAAACCCATCCCCGTCTCGACCTTTTTCTTTCGCCCGATTCACCGCATCCCATGGAAACATTCGGCTGCACTGTTTGCCATGGCGGAAGCGGACATTCTTTGAGTTTTACCACCGCGTCGCACACGCCTCAAAATGAAGAAGAACAAAAGGCGTGGGAGAAAAAGTATCATTGGGAACCCATGCATCATTGGGCCGACAAAATGCTTCCGATGAATCATGTGGAAGCTTCCTGCGCTAAATGTCATACCGGCGTGATGGAAGTTCCAAGCGCCCCGAAACTTAATGAAGGCCGCAATCTCGCGCGCACTTTCGGCTGTTTTGGCTGTCATGAAGTGAAAGGTTTTGATCAGCCCTGGAAAGCGGGGCCAAGCCTGCTTCATGTACAAAGCAAATTGGACCAGGACTGGATTGTGCGCTGGCTTCACAATCCTAAAGAATTCCGCGCTTCGACCCATATGCCGCAGATTTTTCATCTGAGCAATACTTTAGATCCGGAAAGCAAAGCCAAAAGCGATGCTGCCATTGCAGGAATCGCGGCTTATTTGATTAAAAACTCAGAAGCTGTTTCTTTGCAAACACCGGCCTCGGAGGGAAATCCGGAAATTGGCGAACGTCTCGTTAAGGAATTAGGATGCCTCGGATGCCACAGCGTGGGTGACATGAAGGCCAATAATTTTGGGCCGGAACTTTCCGGACTTGGGAGCAAGGTGAAGGCGGACTGGCTTTTTACCTGGCTGAAAAACCCAAAGCATTATTCTCCCGGCACACGCATGCCCGATTTGAGACTGAGCGATGAAGAAGCCTCGAATATTGTGAATTATCTTCTGAAAAATAAGAATGAAAAATTTGAAAGCATCAGTCTTCCTCATTCTGATCCCGCCGTGGTTGATCAGCTCGCCATGACTTTCATGACGGGTAAGATGCGTTTTCAAGACGCAAAGACAGAACTTGAAAAAATGAGTCCCAATGAACGGCTTGAATTTGTCGGCAAGCAGTCCATCGCCCATCAGGGATGCTTTGGCTGCCATGATATTAAAGGATTCGAGACCAGCAAACCTATTGGGACGGAGCTGACGGAAGAAGGATCGAAAGGGATCAGCAAGCTGGATTATGGTTTTATTCCGATTGAACATACGCGTGAGGCATTTTTCTCGCAAAAATTAAAAGAGCCAAGAATTTTTGATGAAGGGAAGGAAAAAATTTATCACGACAAATTACGCATGCCGCAATTTGGTTTTAGCGATGAGCAAATCGAAGCCCTGACGACTTTTCTTTTGAGCTTGCAGAAAGCGGAAATTCCGCTTGAGATGAGAAGGCGGCTTAATCTGAAAGAAGAGCAAATTGAACAAGGCCGCCGAATCGTGGCCGAATTCAACTGCCAGGGTTGTCATACCCTCGATGGCAAAGAGGGAAAATTGAGGTCCTTGCTGCAGGACATGGGGAATGCCCCGCCTATTCTGGATGGCGAAGGCAAAAAGGTTCAGGAGAAATGGCTTTATCAATTTCTCGATCACCCCACGCCTATCCGGCCATGGCTGACTTACCGTATGCCGACTTTTGGCTTTGATGACACGAAGATTGCCACTGTGATACAATATTTCCACAATTTGGCGGATGCCCCCACATCCTATAAACCAGAAGCTATTGAGCCCACGTCTGAAGAAATTGCAACCGGGCGTGAACTCTTCCGGACTTTTCAGTGCATCAAATGCCATCAGGCCAAAGCGGAAGGAGGACTTACAGCCTCTTTCCTGGCTCCTGATCTCGTGATCGCTAAAGACAGACTTCGGGCAGGCTGGGTTCTTGATTGGATTAAGGATCCTCAGGCGATTCAAGAAGGAACCATGATGCCGGGATTTTTTCCGGATGGGCAGTCGCCGGCACCGAATATTTTGGGCGGCGATGCCGCAAAACAGATTAAAGCCATTCGGGATTATCTTTGGCATTTTACCCCTGACGAAGCAGCGGCCATGACGCCGGGGAAATCAGCAACCGGGCCTAAATAAATTTTAAAAAGGAGAATTTCCATGAAAAAAATTGCAAAACTTGTTTTAATCGTTTCTATCTTTACTTTTCTTGCCGGATCAAATGCTTTTTCCGCAACTGTTTCTGGCAAAGTGAATTTTTCGGGGACCGCACCGGCTCCTGAGCAAATCAGCATGGACGCGGACCCTACTTGCGCCGGCCTTCATCCTGATCCGGTCTATACCGAGGATGTGGTGGTGAATGCCGATCAAACCCTTCGCAATGTTTTTGTGTATGTGAAAGAAGGACTTGAAGGAAAAACCTTTCCCACGCCCACTGAGAGTATCGTGATGGATCAAAAAGGATGTCATTACACGCCGCATGTCTATGGAATTCAAGTGGGACAGAAGCTTGATATCGTCAATAGCGATTCGACGCTGCACAATGTGCATGGCATGCCGACGCAGTCCAAAGAATTTAATATGGGAATGCCGATTCAAGGCATGAAACTCAGCAAAAGTTTTGACAAGCCCGAAGTCATGGTCAAATTCAAATGCGATGTTCATCCTTGGATGAGAGCTTATGCCGGTGTTTTGACTCATCCTTTTTATAGCGTGACAGGGGAGGCCGGAACTTTCGAAATCAAAAATCTTCCCGCAGGGACTTATACGGTTGAAGCCTGGCATGAGGTTTACGGCACCCAGACACAAAAAGTGACTGTGGATGAGGCTGGGGCCCAGACGGTCGATTTTTCTTTTACCGGTAAATAAAAAAGAATTGTATTTATTTTCTTTCGTTGTTTCTTGCTGTACCTTTCTTCTCATTCTTGCAGGCGGGCTTGTGACGAGTCACGAAGCCGGTCTCGCCGTCCCTGACTGGCCGACATCCTACGGCCGCTGGTTTCCGCCCATGGTGGGGAATGTGTTTTGGGAACACGGTCATCGCATGATTGCAGGCTCGGTGGGGATTTTGACCTTGATTCTTGTTTTGCTTATTCAATTTCGTGAATCCCGAAAATGGCTGAAAGTATTAGCGTGGTCCGCGCTTGGAATGGTCATCCTTCAGGCCCTTCTCGGAGGACTGACGGTATTAAAACTTTTGCCCGCCCCCGTTTCAATGGCCCATGCGATTCTGGCCCAAACTTTTTTCTGCGCCGTGATCGCGGCCACCTATTTTTTAAGTCCTGAATTTAAAAATCTATCTTCCCAAATCAAAGCAAGTTATGACGGGCGTCTAAAAAGACTTCTTCTCATGACTTTGATTTTTATTTATGTTCAGCTTTTTCTTGGAGCGACAGTCCGGCATACTGGACATGCGATTGTTTTCCATATTATTTTGGCCTTTTTGATTCTTTTGCATGTTCTGCTCGTCATGCTGCGCATTTTTCGCTTTTTTCCAGAAAAGTTTCTTACGCGTTTGGGTCTTGGTCTTGGTTTAATGATTTTGATTCAAATTTTTTTAGGAATGGGATCTTTTATTTTTACCCGGATGTTGACCTCAACCGGATATGCGCCGTCCATGGGAGAGGTCGTTTTTACCGCCGCGCATCAAACATTAGGAGCGCTTGTGCTTGGCACTGCCTTTTTAATGACGATTCGGGTTTGGCGATGAGCGTTTCTTCCACGCCGAGTCTGAGTGTTGCTCGAAACCGGTTTTGGGACTATCTCGAATTGACCAAGCCCCGGCCGATTTCGCTCGTTCTTTTAAGTGTTCTTGTCGGTTTTTTAATGGGGACCCCAGGCGGTATTAATGGGACTCTTCTTTTCTTCACGCTTTTGGGGACCGCGATGGTGGCGAGCGGTTCCATGGCCCTCAATCAATGGATGGAAAGGCGCGAGGATGCCCTCATGCTGCGTACGGCCAATCGTCCTCTTCCTGCCGGACGATTGAATCCGTGGGAAGCTTTTATTTTTGGAAGTCTTTTGGGTGCGGTGGGCGTCGCGCTGCTTGCTGTTACCGTCAATCAGGAAAGCGCTATTCTTGCGGCCATGACTTTTGGAATTTATTTGATTCTTTACACTCCGCTTAAAAAAGTAACTTCTCTTTGTACCATCATTGGGGCAGTGCCCGGAGCCCTTCCTCCTTTGATTGGCTGGTCAGCGGCCTCTGGATCTTCTTCACTCCCCGCATGGATTTTATTTTTGATTATTTTTCTTTGGCAAATGCCTCATTTCATGGCCATTGCCTGGCTTTATCGTGAAGATTATGCCCGAGGCGGTTTTGCCATGTTGTCCGTCGAAGATCCTACCGGCATTGAATTGGGAAAACAGGTAATTTTGTACTCTTTAATTCTTCTTCCGGTCAGTTTACTGCCGACCTTTTTTAGATTGACCGGCTCTCTTTACTTTTTTTCCGCCCTTATTTTAGGGGGTATTTTTTTGGGGACGGGTATTTACAGTCTCAAGCAAATGGATAAAAAAGCAGGGATTCTTTTTCGAGTGTCGGTTCTTTATTTATTTCTCCTCCTTATTTTTATGGTTGCAGACAAGGTTTAGCATGGTTGAAATAGAAAATCTGTCTTTTGCCTATAAAACTCGTCAGGCTTTGCGCGGAGTGAGTTTTCAGGTTGGGCGCGGAGAAATTTTCGGTGTCCTGGGCCCGAATGGTTCGGGCAAAAGCACGCTTTTCAAAATTCTTTCCACCTTGTTTTCTCTTCCTAGACAAAACGGCCGGGTGCGGATAAATGGCCTTGATCTTCTTCAAAGTGAATCGGAGATACGTAAAAAAATCGGAATTGTTTTTCAATCGCCCAGCCTTGATCCTAAATTGACGGTCCGCGAAAATCTTGTCCACCAAGGGCATTTGTACGGACTTTCGGGTGCAGGGTTAAATTCAAAAATCAAAGAATTGCTGGTCCGGTTTTCTCTCGAAGATCGTTCCGGCGAAATAGTCCAAAAACTTTCCGGGGGCCTCAAACGCCGGGTAGAAATTGTCAAAGGGCTGCTTCATCAGCCCGTGCTTTTGATTTTGGATGAGCCTTCCACCGGGCTTGATCCTGGGACACGGCTTGATTTGTGGAAGCATCTGAATGCTTTGCAGGCCAAAGACGGCGTGACCATTCTTGTCACTACCCATTTAATGGAAGAGGCGGAGCATTGCCACCGGCTGGTCATTCTAAGCCAAGGCCGGGTTGTTGCGCTTGGTTCTCCGGAATCGTTAAAACAAAAAGTGGGCGGAGATATTTTGCTCGTTAAAACCCAAGAGGAGGAGGACATTGCCCGTAAGATCGAACAAAAGTTTGGTCTTAACACGGTTCGAATGAATGGCTTGCTTCAAATCGAACATAAAAAAGGTCCCGGGCTCATGACTCAATTGATCGAGGCCTTTCCCGGTAAAATTCAGGAAATTACTTTTCGCCGCCCTACTTTGGAGGATGTTTTTATTCATCACACCGGACATCAATTCTGGAAGGAAAATTGATCGTGGCCCTTGCCGTGTTTACGCTTTGGATTCGGGAAATGGTCCGGTTTTACCGTCAGCCAAGCCGTGTCGTGGGGGCGCTCGGATCTCCGGTTATTTTCTGGCTTCTGATTGGCTCGGGGGTGGGAAATTCTTTTCGAACCGGTTCCGCTCAGAATCCGATGAATTATTTGGAGTATTTTTTCCCGGGGACACTTCTTCTCATTCTCCTTTTCACGGCCATTTTTTCCACTATTTCGCTGATTGAAGACAGAAAAGAAGGTTTTATGCAGGGAGTTTTGGTGGCGCCCATTTCGCGCATGACGATTGTGCTGGGCAAAATGCTTGGAGGCACGACACTTGCGGCTTCACAAGGTTTGCTTTTTTGTCTCATCACGCCATGGCTTGGAATGCATTTAGATTTATATTCTTGGGCCGTTCTTCTCATGGTGCTTTTTGTGAACGCTTTCATGATGACAGGGTTTGGATTTTTAATCGCGTGGAAATTAGAATCCATTCAGGGATTTCACGCCATTATGAATTTACTTCTCATTCCCATGTGGTTTTTGTCGGGCGCACTTTTTTCCGAAACTACCGCTCCCGTTTGGATGGGCATGCTCATGAAACTAAATCCTATGAGGTACGGCCTTATTTGCATCCGATATGCCTTTTACGGGCGAGAATTCGTAGTGCAGCACCTCGTGGAATTTTCTGTTTCTCTGGTTATGGTTTTTATCTTTTCTGCGATTATTTTTGTCATGGCCGCTTTGGCCGTGAACCATAGAAATGCTGAAAGCTTAAACACGTAAATCAGATGGCGATTAAAATAAAAAACAATTTCAACAAGTTATGGTTTTTAATTTTGCTTTTGGCTCTTTTTGGCATTGCCAATGCCGCCAGCCATTTTTTTATACAAAGTTTTCTTTCTTCCGGCGAGAGCCTTCCTTTTTATGGGCAAGTTCCGCCCTTTAATCTCAAAGATCAAATGGGCGGGAATTTTGGAAACGCGGATCTTGCCGGCAAGGTGTGGATCGCGGATTTAATTTTTACGCGATGTGCCGGCCCCTGTCCTTTAATGTCTTTTCGAATGGCCAAATTGCAAAAATCATTTGCGGAAAATTCTGATATCAAATTTGTTTCCTTTAGCGTCGATCCTGAAAGAGACACTCCCAAAGTGCTTTTGGAATACGCTGAACGCTTTAATGCCGATAAAAATCAATGGCATTTTCTGACTGGAGACCGCGCCGTGATTCATCAGCTAGCGAGAGGAAGTTTTCATATGGGAGTGGCCGCCATTCCGGCCCAGGACAAGGAAGCGGCCCTTTCGCTCAGCCACAGCACTAAATTTGTTTTGGTGGATAGGGCCGGAAGGATACGGGGTTTTTATGACGGGGAAGGGGAATCACCCCTTGACAATTTAATTAGAGATGCGAAAATTCTAATGAAGATGAAGACGAACCCGAAATAATAACCGCATTAAAAACAAGTAAGAGTAGAAAAATGCTTAGTCGTTTTTGCGGAGAAAAAGCAAAGTTATACGCATCTCTCCTTTTGTTCCTTCCATTACTTCTCATATCTTGTAATCCGGTTGATCCAAAGATGGCAGCAAAATCCGTGGATGCGCTGATCATCGATTTAAAAAACTCTGAAGGATTGGTTAGGGCCAACGCCGCCCTCGCTCTAGGGGCCAAAAAAGCGGAAGCCAAAAAGGCCGTTCCTTATTTGATCAAAGGATTAGGAGATGCCAAACCTTATGTGAGAAACCGCATGATGGAAGCACTTGGAGAAATTGGGGAACCCGCTGTCCCAGATTTGATTTTAGTCAACACGACAAGTAAAGATAGAGGCATGCGTTTTTATTCCGGTATGGCGCTGAAGAAAATCCCTACCGATGCCGCTCAAACGGCTTATAAAGATTATATGGAACGGGAAGGCAAGAAAATACTCAAGAATTTTTGATTTTGTTAATCAAAGGAGAAAAAATGAACTTTCTTAAAACGAGTTTAGGCGTTGTGGTTTTGACTTTTGTCTTTTCTTTTTCCAATGTTCAGGCCAAAGAAGATTATTCGAAGAAAAGTGTTCAAGAGCTGATCACCGTCCTCAAAAGTGAAGATAGTTTGGCGCGTGCTCAAGCCGCCGGTGCTTTGGGGAAAAAAGGTCCGCAAGCCAAGGACGCGGTGGATGAATTGATAGGCCTTTTAAAGGATTCCAAGCAGCATGTTCAAGTTGCGGCCATGAATGCGCTGGTTCAAATCGGAAATGCCGCTGTACCCGGATTAAGCAAAGCCGTTGACGAAGGCAATAAGGCCACCCAATTTTATGCGGCCAATGCTTTAAAGAAAATCGGAACGCCTAAAGCGATGGAAGTTTATAAGAAATATGCCGCCAAGGGCGGCAAGTAATACAGGCCCAATTCCTTCAGCAAACGAAATTTCATAAAATTCTGCGCTAAAAGTATCATTGCATGGATATTTCATTACTCCCGGGAGTCAACGCTTCTTTAAACGCGGCCAGCGCGGTTTTTCTCGTTCTCGGCTACTTTTTTATACGCCAGCGCGCGATTACTGCCCATACCATGTGCATGTTGGCTGCTTGCGGCACCTCCACTCTTTTTCTCGTTTCTTATCTCACCTATCATTATTTTCACGGAAGCACCCGGTTTCTGGGGACGGGATGGATACGCCCGGTTTATTTTGCCATTTTGATTTCTCACACAATTCTTGCGGTCGTGATTGTCCCGCTTGCGATCACCACTCTTTATCGCGGCCTGAGAGGCCGGTTTGACAAGCATGTGCGTATCGCAAAAATTACCCTTCCGCTATGGCTTTATGTTTCGGTGACGGGTGTTGTGATTTATTTCCTGCTTTATCATTTCAAACCATGAACGCAAAAAATCCCCGCGATTCTTACGGGTTCCGTTTTTGGCTGGGCTGGATTTTGTGGTTTGCCGGATCCTTAGTGTTGGTTTCAGTGCTTTGGACTGGAGTCATCAGCGCCCTTTTCGGAAAAATTCAAGGCCCGGAGCTGGTTTTTTTATGGGGGGTCTCGGTTTTTGGCAGTTGGGCTATTTTGCTGACGCCTTTTATGCGCAAAAAAGAACAAATTTGGAAGCGCCTCAATTATGACGAAGAACGCTCGGTCGATCTCTGGCTTTTGGGAATGGGAATATTTATCGGCCTTTTGATCGCAAGCTGTCTGGGCTGGTCTTTATTTTTTAAAGAACGCATTCTGCAAAATCCTCTTAAAGCAAGACTCGACGGGGTTTGGGCCAAAGCGGTTTTCGGAAGCTGGATTTTTCTTCTTATGCCTTTTCTTGTTTTTATGTACCGTAAAGCCGACCAAATTTTTAAAGAGGCCGTGAGCCGTCAAAGTGCTGCAGGGCCTAGATTCCGCACTTTATTTCTGGAAAAATCAAAACGGCGTCTTCCGGAAAAATCAGCTGTCAAAATTAAAAATATACCGCCGACATTGCGCGAAGGCCATCTGGTCAATTTGATTTTAAAAGACGGCCGGAAAATAGCGAATGCGTTTGTCCTTCACGATGAAATTTTGGGCGTTTATGACCGGTTAGAACTTGGTTTTGATGTGCAGGATATCAGTGACATTGAACCGCTCGAAGAAATCCCTGTTTATGAGGAATCGAAATGGCTGAGACTGGACGCGAGAGTATAGATTCAATACAGCCGCTCCTTCTGCAAGTTCACGAAGGAGCTCTTGGAACGGTGGAAGACGGAAAACCGTTTGTTTCCGCAACGGGGTTTCTTTATACGTCAGAAGGGGTTAGATTCAATTCACCTCCCGGGAGGTCAATTCATCTGCTTCTAAGCGATTTGTCCCGGCACAGCAAAAACCTTGCGAAATGTCCGGAAGCCAGTCTGCTGGTGGTGGAAAACAGTCCCGGCATTCCGATTCATGAGAAAAAAAGGGTAAGCCTTCAGGGAAAAGTCGAACGTGTCGAAAGCAAAGAAATGAGCGTATCCTTGAAAGACCAATACCTTAAAATTTTTCCGCGCTCTGAGATCTTTTTCACACTTCCGGATTTTCGTTTTTATGAACTTAAAATCTCACAGATTCATTGGATCGGAGGATTTGGAAAGGCGGCCACATGGCCATAATGTATTATGCCGGAAGGATTTTCCAATTGATCGGGCTTATTGCCATGCCTTCCGCCATTTGGGTCGGTTGGATAGGGCATAATGAGCGGGGATGTATCGCCATTTTTTCGGCGTCAATTTTAGTTTTCTTTGTAGGGTATCTTTTGACCAGTTTAGCGAAAAAATGATATGATTTGGACCATGGCAGACAACACAGCACGTAAAGGGCCTCGGACTCCGTTAATTGCCAGCAAACCTGCGCGCAAAAAAGAACCGCGTCTTTTAGCGGTGATTGATCAGTCCGGTTGTACCGGATGCGAGGCCTGCATTGTTTTTTGTCCCGTGGATTGCATCGAAATTGTGCCGGGTGTGGAGTTCGCACAATTCCAGCAAGTGGTGGAAGTCGATATTGAACGCTGCATTGGCTGTGCTCTCTGCGCCAAAAATTGTCCTTGGGATACAATTCCAATGCTTAATTACGCCGAAGGAATAGAAAAATCTCCCGCCTTAACTCTCAAAAGTGTTTGTAATCAAAAAACCCAGGAAGATGTTCCCGCTTCAGCGCAAGGCTGATTGAATTAATCGGGATAAGCGATGCCGTCCAGGCGAAGCCAATTCGCAGCAAAAAACGCAGGCATTTGATCAGCAGGAGTGATTTCGACATCGGAAATTTCTTTTGTTTCAAAAGGAAATTCCGTGAAATCGTACACACCCAGTATTTCGCGATGGTCTTGAATAAAGACATGAGGAATGCGTCGGCCGTTTTTTAAAATGACGGTGACGAGTTGGCCACCATCGATGGTGTCAGGAAATTGTTCGAGTTTTTTGATGAGGTCATTTTCGATTAAGCGTTTTGTTTTTTCTACGTAAACCGTAAACTTTGTCGACTTTCATATACATGACCACAATCAGGGGGACGAGAATGACCATCCACGTTCCGAAAACTGCGGTGACCCATAACACCGCATTCCGATTTTGATGAA
>JACPXL010000030.1 GCA_016196555.1 Candidatus Omnitrophota bacterium
GATTGCTTCGTCGGCTTCGCCTCCTCGCAATGACAGCGAATAGTCCACCTTAAATGTCATTGCGGGCCCGAAGGGCGAAGCAATCTCGTTTTTCATCCTATAAATTCAACTTTGCGCAATTTTCGCGCACATGCTCGGCGGACTGGCGCAAGGCCGCCTTTTCATTTTCGGTGAGAGAAATTTCCGCTACAGCCCGGACTCCCTTGCGGCCAAGCTGCGCCGGAACTCCGCAATACACATCTTTGATTCCATATTGGCCGGTGAGATAAACGCAGGAGGGAATGATTTCGCCGCTGTCTTCGGCAATCGCATTCACCATACGAACAACAGAAGAAGAAGGCGCGTAAAAAGCGCTGCCGGTTTTAAGATGCTTCACAATTTCCGCACCGCCGTCGCGCGTTCTTTGATTGATGGCCTCGATTTTTTCGGGACTCAAAAGTTTGGTGATCGGCTCTCCCTTGACCTTGGTATGCGCTGGGACCGGCACCATTTCGTCGCCGTGTCCGCCGAGCACCATGGCATCGACTTCATGCGGTACACATTCGAGTTCTTCGGCAATGAAATAAGCCATGCGCGCAGAATCAAGCGCTCCGGCCATTCCGAAAACACGATGCGGAGGAAAACCGGATTTTTTCCAGGCCAGATAAGTCATCACATCAAGCGGATTAGTGACGATAAGCAAAATCGCATCCGGAGAATATTTCACGCATTCCGTGACTACACCGCCAACGATTTCTGCATTTTTGAAAAGTAAATCGTCGCGGCTCATGCCGGGTTTACGCGCAAGGCCGGCCGTAATCACCACCACATCAGAACCTTTGGTGTCTTCATATTGATTCGTGCCTTTAATCGAAGCCTGAAATCTTTCGATCGGAGCGGATTCCATCATATCGAGGGCTTTGCCCTGAGGAAGCCCCTCCACCACATCGATTAAGATCACATCCGCAATGTCTTTTTCTATCAAACGCTGAGCGGTTGTTGCTCCGACAAATCCTGCGCCGACTACGGTTACTTTTGGTTTGTAGGACATTATTTTTCCCTTTTGCCTGTCATTCTGAGGTCCGAAGGACCGAAGAATCTCGAAAGCCGAGATATCGAAAGAACCGATATGTCATTTTCTCGAACCCGCCATCATTTTTTTGATAATCGCATCGCCCATTTCCTTGGTCCCGACTGCCGTAGGGTCATTGCGGTTTTCTTTCATATCATAGGTTACGTCTTTGCCTTCTTTGATAATCTCGGCCACCGCTTTTTCGAGCCGGTCGCCGGCTTCTTTTTCTCCGATATAACGAAGCATCAAAACTCCGGACAAAATCAAAGCCACGGGATTGACTTTGTTCAAGCCTTTGTATTTGGGGGCCGAACCATGCGTAGGTTCGAAAAGAGCATAATCTTTGCCGATATTGGCTCCCGGAGCAACGCCAAGGCCGCCGATCAATCCGGCGCAAAGGTCGGAAAGAATGTCTCCGTAAAGATTGGGAAGGACAAGCATATCGTATTGTTCCGGCACTTGAACCAGCTGCATAGACATATTGTCCACAATACGGTCTTCGAATTCGATGTCCGTGTATTTCTTGGCCACTTCGCGCGCGACTTCCAAAAACAAACCGTCGGTGAATTTCATAATATTGGCTTTATGAACAGCCGTGATTTTTTTCCTTTTGTTTTGGCGGGCGTATTCGAAAGCAAATTTCACCACGCGTTCTGTTCCAAAAACAGAAATCGGTTTAATGCTGATTCCGGAATCAGGACGGATTTTTCTTTTGGAGAGCCTTTCAATATGGCCGATGATCTCGGTATCTTCCGGCGTTCCTTTTTGAAATTCAATGCCGGTATAAAGGTCTTCGGTGTTTTCGCGCACAATCACAAGATCAATATTATGATAACGGCCGCGGACTCCGGGATAAGATTTGCAGGGACGAAGGCAGGCATAAAGATCAAGCTCTTTGCGAAGCGCCACATTCACGGAACGAAAGCCCGTTCCCACCGGTGTGGTAATCGGGGATTTGATGGCGATTTTGTTTTTGCGTATGGACGCAAGCACCCGTTCCGGAAGCGGCGTTCCTTCTTTTTCCATCACATCGATTCCGGCATGTTGAATATCCCAGTCGATAGAAACGCCTGTAGCTTCAATGCATTTTTTTGCGACCTCGGCCAGCTCCGGTCCAACACCATCGCCTGGAATCAGCGTAATTTTATGTGGCATGAAAACTCCTCATCTTATTGACTTTTCGCAGGGTTATGATAAATAAGGCCCTCATTCTATATGAACCGACCTAAAATTAAAAGCACGCTCTTGGAAACACTGACCGGCGCCGGGAAGATACTGAAAACCACGATTAGCCAGCGCAAAATTACCGCCAAAAAGTCAGAGCTCAGCCTGGTCACGGAAAGCGATGAAAAATCAGAGAAATTCATCGTTAAAACGATTCTTAAAAACTTTCCGGACCACTCCCTTTTGACCGAGGAATCCCCCGCACGCGGCCATTCCTCTTCCCGCTGGATTATCGACCCTTTGGATGGGACCACCAATTTCGCTCACACCTTTCCTATTGCCTGTGTTTCCATTGCTTATGAAGAAAATGGCGAAGTCCTGCTCGGAGGCATTCTTGATCCTTTTCGCAATGAACTTTTTTTCGGAGAACGCGGGAAAGGAGCGACCTTAAACGGCAAAAAGATCAGGGTCTCCAAAACTCCTTTATTGAATGATTCTCTTTTATGTACGGGATTTCCTTATGATCGCCGGGAAAAAATTGATGAGTATCTTCCTCTTTTTCGCCGTTTTGTCATCAAAACTCAAGGCATGCGCCGTTTGGGCGCCGCGGCGCTCGATCTTTGTTACGTTGCCTGCGGACGTTATGACGGTTATTGGGAAGCTAAACTTAATCCGTGGGACAAAGCAGCCGCGATGGTGATTGTGGAAGAGGCCGGCGGGCAATTAAGCAATTTTTCTGGAGAACCATTAACTTTGGAAGATGTGCAAAACGTGGCTTCGAATGGAAAAATTCATCAGGAAATGCTCGAAGTGATGAAACCTTATCAGCGCATTGGAAAATCGTGACCCGCTAAGCTGCCGCTAAAACTTCCTCAGCGCGTCCGACTTGCGGTTTAGTCAAAGAGACCTGCAAAAGATTTTTTTCTTTCATGCCTTGTGCGATTTTTTCCGCCACTTCCTTTGACATTTTGGCGGTGTAGTGAAACGCGTCCAGATAAAGCGGCTCCTTTTTATCCTGCTGCATTCCCGCTAAATCAATAAAATTACTCAAAGGCCTCTTTTGCTGCAAAGTTTCCACAAGACCGTAAGCAGACTTCATCATAATCATTTTGTAAGCAAACAACGAATCTTTAAATAAATTGTAATTTGAATCGTATTGATAGGCTGGGCAAGGCTGCCATACGAAAATAGGCTGCACGCCGAAATCCTTGGCGGTTGCTTCAATCATGGCCTTATTGGTCAAATAGCGATTGATTAAACCTAAAATGACAAGCACTGGATCTTTTCCCTCTCCGCTTTCAAAGGCCCGCATACTTTCTTTTTGTATGGTTGCTTTAATAATCGCCTCACGAACGGCACTCACTAAAGGCAGCACCACAAAAGCTTCTATGACTTTTTGATTGGAAGTCATTTCGAATTTACTTTTAAGTTTCTCACTGTAAAAACTACCCGGAAAAAGTAAAGTATGGAAGTATCATTGATACCATCAATAAACAAGGCAATGTCCGGAATATGCCCCGCCAATAACAGCTGCTCAAAAAGAATTCTTTCCTGCGTGGAATAATAAAATCCGCGGGCAAAGTTATAGACAAAAACTCTTTTGCCGGGAACTTCGGAGGCTAGAATTTCCTGCAAATAAGAGGCAATGGTTTCTTCATCGCTAACCCCGTAATTAAATGCTGTAGATCCCCCCAAAATAAAAATATTAAAATTTTCCCGGAGGGGCGGCCACGGCCCCTGCCCTTTTGAGACACGAAAACCATTGGAGTCCACACGAATATATTGCCCGGAAAAAGGCGCTTCTTTGAATTCGGTAAACGGCTCATAAGCAAGCGGACGATTCCATGTTTCACTAAGAATGTGGGCAATTTCGGATTGATTGCGCTCGGGATAAACTTTCGGAAGCCGGTCTTTGTATTTTTTATAAACACCCTGAATATCGGCTTTATCCCCTTGCTGAAATCGAACTGCCGCATGAAAGGCATAAATCAAAACATTCGAGAGGACCAGCAGAAGAAAAATATTTAGGAAGAAAATTGCGAAGGATGTGTAACCATGCAGAAAGGATTTAGAACTCACGGGGGCTTATATTAAATACTTCTCGATTGAACTGCAAGACGCAATTTTAAGTATTTTCCCGCATCTGCCGTTCGAGAAATTGAAACGGCTTTTCCCAATAATCTTCTCCGGCAATCATAGGAAGATCATTGTGAGCGCCGTTTTCAATCGAAAGAAATCCTTTCGGCTCCGGGGCCTGTTCAAATAATTTTTCTCCCATCGCATAAGGGCATATTTCGTCGCGCGTTCCGTGCAGAATAAAAAGCGGGGCCTGTAATTTTGAAACCCATTCTTGATTGGGAAATGCAAATTCTTTGAGAAGTAATTGCATTCCGGGGATCAAAGAATAATGAAGGCGGCCAAGATCCACAAAAGAAGTAAAGGGCGCCTCAAGAATAACTGCTGCGGTTTTATTTTCCGCGCCAAGCCGTATGGCGGGATAAGTCCCAAGAGACTCTCCGTATAAAACAATCTGGAAAAGCGAAAACTTTTTTGATTTCACAAGCCATTCAAGCGCGGCGTGAGCATCCCGGAGAATATCATCCCCCTGTTTAATTTCCCCGTCGCTTAATCCGTAACCGCGATAATCGATAAGAAAAACAGAAAACCCGCGCTCCACCCATCCTTTAGCTTTGTAAAGACGGCCGGAGATATTGCCGGCATTGCCATGAAAAAATAAAATCGCGCCGCGTGAATTCCGGGCCTCGAGAAACCAGCCATGAAGTTTGACGCCGTCAGCGGTTTGAAAAGACACGTCGTCGTGCTGGAACCCATAGTCCGCCGGAAATTCATAATGCGTTTTCTCTGGGAAAAAAATCATGGATGTAATCATAGCGATGAGAATTCCTTTTAAACTAACCAATTAAAATACCGGTTTTATCCGGCCATCAGATTTTCGGGACGAGTTTTCTTTTTTCCAAAATCCCGGGATTTGGTTTTCGCATTTTGGACAATGGCCGCCGCTGGCGCTCAATTTATCTTCCAAAATTTGAAATCCAAAACGCGTGATCAGAAGTTCGCGGCAATTCGGACAATACGTGTTTTCCCAATTCCCCACCATGCCGGGCAGATTGCCGGCATAAATATAGCGCAGTCCGGACTTTTTGCCAATTTCTGCCGCGCGGCGCAAATCTCCCGCGGTAGTGTTGTCAGGGTCCGTCATTTTGTACTCCTTATGAAATGCCGTCACATGCCAGGGAATATCAGGAGAAATGGCGGCGACAAATTCCGTGAGGCGGCGGACCTCGTCATCGGAGGAATTAAATCCCGGAATTAAAAGCGTCAAAACCTCCAGCCAAAATTTTCTTTCGTAAAGACCGCGAATGGTTTGTTTAACATTTTCAAGCGATCCTCCGAGTTCGCGATAATGAGCGTCGTCAAAACTTTTGAGATCAACTTTATAGAGATCCACCCAAGGGCGGATAAAATCCAAAACTTCCGGCGTTCCATTTCCGTTGGAAATATACGCCGTTACCAGCCCGGCCTTTTTCGCTTCTTTGAAAATTTCCACCGCCCATTCGCTGGTAATTAAAGGCTCGTTATAAGTACTCGCCACAACTTCGCAATTTCTTTCGCGTGCAATCTTCACCAATTCGCGGGGTCCAGTTTTTATCGGAGGTGAAACCGCAACCGGATCTCTTAAGGCCTGGCTTGTGACCCAATTCTGGCAATTGTGAACCGTAGAAAAATTCGCCAAATAGGTATGGTCCTCTTCGATTTCTAAATTGTAAACTTTACCGTCGTAATCCTTCTTTTCAATTTTCTGAATAAGCACATAACGAAAATTTTCGTCTTCCCACACCCCTCTTTGTTTTCGGGAAGTTTCATACCACCTGACCAAATAAACCCATGGGTATTGTTTAATATTTCTTCCCAGTAATTTTCTTTCCGTCCGTTGAGCATATCGATAAAATTGCGGCAAATAGCCAAGTTTTGTAACAAGCCAGGCAACCCCCCAAGCCAGTTCTTCGGATATTGTGCTGACACGAATATGCCGGTCACGGGTAATGTGCCCATCTCCTGCTACATAGGCGCTCAGAAAACTTTGTACGATGTTTCGTTCCGCCTTAAAAATGCACTCCGGGACCCGTTTCGCAAACCCTCTTTGGCCGCAAAGCGCCTTAAAAAACAGGGCCAAGGAAGTTTTGGAAGTCGACACGGCCAAAGTTGTAGAACGATTCACCAAACAAGCGGTGACTCCAAAAACTTCTTTAATGAGCTTTTGAACTCTTTCTGCCTTATCCTCTTCTTTCTTAGAAAAAGAAAAGCTTAAATTGGCCGAATGAACCCTGTCTTTACTTTTCGAAACACAACCTTCAGCGCAATAATATCCGAGCAATTCGGCAAGATTTTCGGTAAGAAGAATACTTCCAGGAATACCGGGAGCGTGTTCTTTAGAAAAGCGTATGGTCCCATCTTTTTCGACAAGAGATGCTTCGTGAATACCCAATTTTTCGAGATTCCATTTTCCACTTTTAATTTTACTTCTGAGATGACGGATATGCGAAGCGGATTTGTTTAAAAGCTTACCGATGTCTCTAGAAGATTTTTTATCCCTGGACAACTGCATAATCTGTTCAAGCATTTCGGCGGGAATACTATGTCTTGCGCGATAAGTTGAGGTAAAAGGTTGAAGAAGATTTCGTGTTGAAAGAACGATTTTTTCGGAAAACTCATAACGTCTTGGAACTGCGAGACAATGATCCGTAGTAAGCTTTTGGGCTTCAAGATAGATTCCCCGCGAATCCGGATAACGATCAGGCCTTAAACGGACAAGAAGAGGGTGTTCCGGGGTACATTCTACCGGCGGCAAAAAACCGGGTTTTATTTTAAAAAGCAGGCCCCGGTAATTTCGTCTGAAATATTTTTTAATTTTTCTCCGTTTTCCGGAATGGGTATAAATTTCTACCGGCATTCGTTTGGAAACAATCTCACCGATTGAAAGCATCCCTTTGGAAGTGGAAATTTTTGTTTCGGGCGGAAAACAGTAGCCGCAATGAAAATCACAGCCGAGCATGCCGAAGCTCAAAACCCTAGCACCGGGCATGGCATGGAAAAACGGTTTTTTCTCGATCGGATCGTCCTGAATCGCACCCACATAGCCGGTGGGAACATATAATTTACCGCCTTCATTAAACCGTACCCGGCAAACCCCGGCTTTACCTTCAGGAATAGGGCAGCGATGGCCGCAGGCAAAACAGCGAATACGCCCATCCGGCATTTTCTCATAGAGAATGCCTTCTTTTGTATTGGCAGCCAGCACTTCCGATAAAGTCTCTTTTGCCATTGTTTCTGTCCTCCTATTTAGTTAATTATACACCTGCCGGCGGCCGGCTTAGGAAAGCCTTTTGTGAGGGCTGGGTTTGCAGTATAATCCCGCTGTGATTACCCTCATTAATCATCAGGGCCTCAAAATTCTCAAAGGCATTCAATTACAATCTCCTTCTCCTTCCATTGGCCTGGCTTATATCGGCGCTTATTTAAAGAAAAATGGTTTTAATTATACCGCGGTCGATGCCTGCGGACTTGCCATGAATCAAATACGGCCTTATGCGAAATTGAAAAATGTTTCTGTTCAAGGGCTCACCAATCTGCAAGTCCTTGAACGAATTCCTTCTGAAACAAAAATTTTTGGTTTTACTTGTTTATTCAGCCATTGCTGGCCTCTTGTGCTCGATATGGCCAATGCGATTCGCGCCCAATTTCCCAACGCCCTTTTTATTCTCGGAGGAGAACACGGCACTGCCATTCCGGAAGCCTGTCTTCGCAGCGGAGCTATTGATGTGGTGGTGATGGGAGAAGGAGAAGAGACCTTTTTGGAACTGGTTCAAAAAGTAAGCGCAGAACAAAATTGGAAAGATATACGCGGCATTGCTTATTTGGATGATCGGGGTGCGTTTCAAAAAAATCTTCCCCGGAACCGCGTGACTGAAATCGATCAATTTCCCTATCCTGATTGGGATTCGTGGCCGCTTGAATCTTATATTCAAAACAGCCAGGTCACGGGCGTGAATTTGGGCCGGGCCATGCCGATTCTGGGCAGCCGGGGCTGTCCTTACGCCTGCAGTTTTTGCTCCAATGAAGGAATGTGGACGCGCCGTTATCTGATGAGAGACGCCAAAGCCTTGCTGAATGAAATGGAATATTTCAAAAATAAATACAATGTTTCCGGCTTTACGTTTATGGATCTGACTTTCATTGTGAACCGTAACAAAGTGAAGACTTTTGCTCAAGAGCTGATTAGCCGCAATCTCGGTATCACCTATCAAATTCCGGCGGGCACGCGCTGCGAGGCATTTGATGAAGAATTGGCGTTTTTGCTGGACCGTTCCGGCCTCCGGAATTTTGCTTTCGCACCGGAATCCGGCTCGGAAGAAATTTTGAAGGCCATACGAAAACAAATTAAATTGGACGAATTCATAGGAGCGGTAAAAGCCGTTTTAAAAACCAGCATGAGCATCGGCTGCTATTTTGTGGTGGGATTTCCCGATGACACGCGGACAACGCTCAAACAAAGCCTGCACATGATACGTAAATTGGCGTGGATGGGTGTTCATGATGTGACCGTATCCAAATTCACTCCTTATCCGGGTTCAGCTGATTTTGCAGCACTTGAAAAAGAGGGAAAAATAACGACCAAAATCGAAGATTTAAGCGCGGTCATTGATTTTTTCTCGGGGAGTAACGCTTCTTACTGCCGCAGCCTTTCATCCCGCCAGCTTTATTTCTGGATGCTCTGGCTTTACTTAAATTTTTATGTCATTTCATTTTTGCTCCGCCCTTGGCGCGTGATTAAAAATTTTATCGAATTTTTCACCAAGCAAGGTGTGGAAAATACCCGCTACATGCGTTTTTTTGCTGAGCTTTTTGTAAGACGCCGGAAATGGCTCAAATCCGATCCTTCGCTTTCTCCCGTTGTCTAATCGAATTTTAAATTTTCAACAATTGCTTCTTTCCTGGTACCGCACTCATGCGCGCCGTCTGCCTTGGCGCAGCACTCACGATCCTTACAAAATTTGGATTTCTGAAATCATGCTGCAACAAACGCAGGTGGACACAGTCATTCCCTATTATCAAAAATGGATTAAACATTTCCCAACGATCGCTTCGCTGGCCGATTCTCCTCAAGCGGAAGTGATGAAATATTGGGCCGGACTGGGCTATTACCGCCGCGCGCGCATGCTTCATGGAGCGGCAAAAATTCTCGTAAAAAATCACGGCGGCAAATTGCCGCAAAGCGCCGAAGAACTTCGCAAACTCCCCGGAATTGGCCGCTACACAGCAGGCGCCATTGCGAGTATTGCCTTCAATCAGAAAACGCCGGTTTTAGATGGGAATGTCGTTCGCGTCCTGACTCGCCTGCAGGCTTATGCGGAGGATATTACCCAGACAAAAACCGTGGCAAAACTTTGGGAAATTGCCGAATCTCTGGTGCCGGAAAACAATCCGGGTGATTTTAATCAAGCCATGATGGAACTCGGGGCCACGATTTGTGCTCCTGAAAATCCCAAATGCGATTTGTGTCCTGTTGCAAGTTTATGTACGGCGCGCAAAATGAAACGCGCGACGGATTTTCCCGTCAAAAAACAAAAAGAGAAGCTTGAGAAAATCAAAACCGCGGCTTTGATTTTGCGACGCGGGGCAACTGTCCTTATCAGAAAACAAGCTGATCATGAAAGATGGGGCGGGCTTTGGATGTTTCCTTTTGATAAAGACAGAAAATCTTTGGCAAAAAAATTCCTTCTCCGTCCTAAAGAGTTGGAGCGCCGCTTCACGCTTTTTCATGGATTTACCAAATACCGTGTGCGTTTGGACGTATTTGAAGCTGTCATTGCGAGGAAGCCCGACCCTCTACGAGGGCAGTACAAAACACGAGGGCTGACGAAGCAATCTCGCGAGATTGCTTCGCTCACTTCGTTCGCTCGCAATGACAGCGCGAACCGATGGATAAAAATTTCCGAGCTTACAACGCTCGCCCTTCCCTCTCCTCATCAAAAAATCGCCAAAGAAATTTTAGAAAATGCCTAATATTTTGATTGAAAAGTCTTGGGCTAGGAAAATACAGACCCAGGGATCGGACCGAATCGATTTTCTTCATCGCATTTTGAGCCAGGACATTCGAAACTTAAAGCCCGGCGAAGGAACGATGAGCGCTTTTCTTTCCGCCGCCGGGAAAATCCTCGCCTTTATGTCTGTCTATATTCTGCCGGATTCCATCATTTTGATCACTGAAAACACAAATACTCAAAACGTCGTCGGGATGCTGGATAAATTTCTCATCACGGAAGATGTTCGATTTGAAGAGGCCACGGAAAAATTCGCCTTGATTTCTTTGATGGGGCCCGCCGCAGAGTCCTGTTTGAAATCATTTTCAGCTGCTGCTCCAAATCAAGTCCTTGCAGCGATGCGTATTCAATCCGGTTTTGATTTCCTTGTAAAAACCGAAAATGCGCCAAAAGCGATTAAATCGCTTTTAGATTTTGGAAAATCTCACAATTTGTCTCAGGCAAATTTAGAGAAATGGGAAACTTTTCGTATTGAATCCGGTATTTTACGTTATGGAATTGATATGGATGACAAAATCGCCTTGCCGGAGACAGGCCTTGAAAACATCGCTTCCAGCGAAACCAAAGGCTGTTACCCCGGACAAGAAGTCGTGGCCCGAATGAAAACTTATGGGGGCCATACTAAAAAAATGACGGGGCTTATCTTCGATAAAAAATCATTGCCGGAAGCCGGAGATAAAATTTACTCGCGCGGTGATGAAATTGGCTGGATTACAAGCTGTACGGTTTCGATTAACTTACAAAAAGGAATTGCTTTTGCCTATCTTAAAAAAGGATTTTTTGATCCGGGCCTTGAAGTAGAAATTTTTGCGAAGGGTGAAAAAATTCCTGCCGCAACGGCCGCCCTGCCGTTTATTTCTTAAGCGCTGCTTTCTCGGAAGGTTTGAGTGCCGCGACCATTTCCTGAATCCCTTGCTCCAGAGAAATCGACGGGACAAATCCTGTGTATTTGCGAAGAAGCGTGGCGTCAGCCGCACGGCGCGGATAGCCGTCTGGTTTGGTGGTATCAAATTTAGGCTGAGGGTATTTGCCAATCACTTTGCAGATTAATTGAAAAAGTTCTTTGATCGTCACTTCTTTATCATGACCTACATTGATAATCGCTCCGGACGGTGCTTTTTCGGCCACGAGCATCAGCCCGCGCGCAAAATCCTTGGCATGAACAAAAACACGGGATTGATTGCCTGTCCCCCAAATCATTACCGGATCATCACCATCCAAAACCCGCTTAATTAAAGCCGGAATCACATGTGAAGTCGCTTCATCATAATGATCGCGCGGACCGTAAGCATTAAAAGGCCGTGCAATGACAACTTCCATCCCCTTTTCGCGCCCGTAATAAAGCGCCAGCTTTTCACCCATGCGCTTGGCCCAGCCATAACCTTCATTGGTCGATTCGGGAGCTCCGCGATCTCCTTCGGATTCAGGCGTCGGGACTTTGGCGTCGTGAGGATAAATACAGGCCGTACTGACTTGTAAAAATCGTTTTACTCCGCATTCATGGGCGGCATGAATGACATTTATTTGCAGTTTCATATTCGATTCAAACATATCCGCCATATTAAAACGATTGTATTCAATGCCCGTCACCTTGGCGGCAAGATTGAGAACCACTTCTTGGTCCTGGCAAGCTTTAAGGCAATCGGCATATTCAAAAAGATCGAGAGTTTTTAAATTGATTTTATTGAGGATAGATTGGAGGCGGTCTTTGGTGCCGCGAATGAGATTATCTGCGACCGTAACACGGGCACCGTGTTCAACCAGCAACTCACTCAAATAAGAGCCGATAAACCCGGCTCCGCCCGTTACCAGTACTTTTTTACCCTGCCAGTAATTCATGATTTACCTTTTGGATTGATTGCCACTCCTCAAAACAAGGAGAGAGTATAGACGGAGAAATGCTCATCTAAAAGGAATTTTTGCCGGATTATCAGTAACGCGGAGAACGAATTAACGTCTCATTCGTTCAAGAAGCCAAGCATCCAGTACGTCTTTTTTAAAGCGCCATTGACCGCCAATTTTGGTGGCCGGGATATCGCGCTTTTTCAAAAGGCGGTAAATCGTGACAAGATGGAAGCCCAGGTATTTTGCAGCTTCTTTAGGTGTCATGATTTGTGTACGTTCCGGTCTCTTGACTGAGGACTCGTTTTTTGCCTGTTCCATGGTCGTTTTCCTGTTTGTTTTTTTGGTGTTGTTGATTGTTATAACTATAATCTAGACGAAATATTACAGTAATTACTATATAAAGTCAAGTATTGATATATATTTTTATACGGTCTTGAGGGGACATAACCCTTTTATTTCTCAGAGGTTATGAGCTGTTGCATGCCAAAAAGAAAAATATTGATTCAAATTGATAAATGTCATATCCTTAAGGGCAATTATTTCGCCATCATTCTCAACCGCAACTTGATAACATCCGCAAAAAAAGGAGACAAACCGAATGAAAAAAATAAGCCTTCTTATGTTTTTATTGCTGTCTATCCTGCTTTGTAGTTCCTATGGCTATGCAGACGACGATGTTTGGACTATGGCAAAATCAGACAAATACGGAACGAAATTTCAGGGAATGCTTGGACGCGGTTTGCTCAATATCGCAACCTGCTTTGTGGATTTAATTCAGCATACGGTTGAAGGCACTCAAGAGGGCCCTCCTTTTGTCGGAACATTGACAGGGCTTGGCAGCGGCCTTGGTTGCACAGCGTTGCGTGTTTCTTCCGGCGCCTTGGACGTGGTCACTTCCTGGGTTCCTGGATTTAACGGCTTCCCCGTTGCAAAATCTTATTCGGATTGTTTAGAACAGGATGAAGCGACATCCCCTGTTTCAGAAAGTGTTGCGAGTTCGGGCGGCGAAGAAACTGTAGTGGTTACTTCCGCTCCAAGAGAAAAACGCAGCTCAACAAATTACGTGAAAAAATAAGGAAGGATTAAAGATTTAAATCGCTGATTGAAAAAATCGGAGTGTATTGATAAGGGGCCAGCTTCTCGCTGGCCCCTTCGTTTCTGTCGAGTAAACAAATCACCTTTACAACCTTCGCTTTTAATTTTTCTACTTCCTGAATCGCGACAAGCACAGACCCGCCGGTCGTAATCACATCTTCCACCATCACGACACGGTCCCCTTCTTTTAAAACGGGGCCTTCAATCATTTTTTGCATGCCGTGATCTTTGGCTTGTTTGCGGACAATAAAAGCTTTGAGAGGATGCCCGGTTTGAGAACTGAGCAGGGCAACCGCCGCTGCGATTGGGTCTGCACCGAGTGTCGGTCCGCCGATAGCATCGACACGAAGACCCTGAATCATAGAAAGAATCAATTTTCCAGTCACTAAAATACCGTTTGCATCAAGCGTCACTTGCTTGCCATCGATATAGAAATTCGATTTCTTCCCGGAAGCCAGCGTACGCTCTCCGCGCATCACGGCTTTTTCCTTAATCATTTGAAGCAGAGTCTCTTTTAATTTTATTTCATCCATATCATCCTCGATTTCCGGGTATTTTACCGGCTTAAGGTTTTCTTTACCACAGCTCTTTCACGAATGCGGCGGCTCAGCCCTTTGAGCATTTGCGCCTCGCTGGGCAAAAGGCCGCTTCGTTTGACAAGCGAGCGGAAAGTTTTGTGAACGCGGCAGGCCACTTCCGATTTATATCCCAAAGCATCCACGCCCCGATTAAAAGCCTCGAGTGCAATTTCCATTTCCGTTTTTGAAATCAATGGGATTTCCTGGGTTTTTGTTCCTTCGCCGTTTCGAACAAATAAAGAAAAAGCCGTCACCATCACCGCCTGCGCGAGATTGAGGGAAGGATAATCGGGGTGAACAGGAAACGTGGTGACCCAGTCGCAGAAAAGAAGGTCCTGATTAGAAAGTCCTTTTGATTCTTTGCCGAAAACAATCGCGGCCTTTTTTCCGGCATGCACTGTTTGGTGAATTCTTTGAAGGGTTTCTTCAAATCCCAAAAACCTGCCCCGTTTTTTTCCTCCGCGGCGCGAAGTCGCAATCACAAAATGCCTGTCACTTACGGCCTCGGGAAGTTTTTTAAAAACCCGCGCGGCTTTAAGCACGTCATAAGCCGACATGGCCAATTTTTTACCCTTCTTTTTCCATTGTGCGGGAGGCCTGACCAGGCGAAGATCGCGCAAGCCCATATTTTTCATGGCTCGGGCAGCCGCCCCGATATTATCCGGATTTTCCGTTTCGACTAAAATAATGGCAATTGAGGGGTTCATATCTATAATAAGCCCATGTTTACCCATAAACCCCTTGTCATCGGCCATCGGGGTGCAGCCGCACTTGTCCCTGAAAATACCATGCCTTCATTTTATCTGGCCTTGGAAACATTCAAAGCCGATATGGTCGAATTCGATATTCATCTGACCAAAGACGGAATTCCGGTAGTGATTCATGATGTCAAACTTGACCGGACCACCAATGGAAAAGGGTATGTCTCGAATTATCGTTTTGAAGAAATCCGCAAGCTTGATGCCGGATTTTACTTTGATCCCGACGGAAGTCAATCCTTTCCCCAGCGCGGCAAAGGTTGTCACATTCCAACCCTTGAAGAAATTTTTTCCACCTTTCCCGGGCGGTTTCTGGCAATTGAAGTCAAAATACGTTCGGCTGAAGCAACGGACAAAGTCATGGAACTCGTCAAAAAATATAATGCTTTTGAATGTTGTATCGTCGGCTCAAAGCACGACGTAGTTTCAAACACCATGAAAACTAAATATCCCCAGACCCGGCGATTCACTTCTCAGAAAGAAGTTTGTAAATTGCTTCTTGATTTCCAAATGAAGGCCGGAATCAAAAAAGATCCTCAAGCCGTGGCTTCAATTCCGGTAAAATCCATGGGCATTGTCTTGGATTCAAAAAAGTGGATGGATTTCCTTCACGAAAGAGAAATGCGGGTTTTCTACTGGACCATCAATGAACCTGCGGCAATCAAACAGCTTGCGGAAAAAGGCACGGACGGAATTATTTCCGATCACCCCGAAAAACTCAATCAAGTCCTGGGCCGGCCGATCTAAACTGCTCCCACAATCGTTTAAAACGCGCTTCATAAATCATGCTGTAAACTTCCATTTTATCGGGGAAAAAATTTTCGACTTTTTGCCGGAGATGGTCTTTGGCAATTTCGATGTCCACGTCCGGGCATTCTTCGTTGAGAATCATCTGACAAATCAGCTGGGCATCTTCCTGGATTTCGCGGGCCTTTTTTCGCTCGTCTTCAGATTCGAAATACCGCAAAAAATCCTCGACGGTTTCCATCAACGACAAATCGAGCTTGAGACCGCAGCGGCATTTGACGCGCCGTCCGCCCTCAAACCTCACCACATCATGATTCATCCCGCATTTGGGGCAGCGAATGGGCACTAATATTCAATCCCAGGCTGGGCCTTGATGCCCTTTTCATAAGGGTGTTTGATGCATTTCATTTCGGTCACCAGATCCGCGATTTCGATAAGTTCGGGAGGGGCGCCGCCGCCGGTGAGAATGACATGCTTAAGCGGCGGTTTTTTCTTTAACTCCGCGGCAATTTCCACAGGATCGAGAAAATTATATTTCATGACATAATTGATTTCGTCAAAAATGACGAGCCCATGTTCTTTATCGTGAAGTAATTCTTTGCAGCGCTCCCAGGCCTGGCGGGCCATCTTAACATCCTGCTCAAAATTTTTCGTGTCCCAGGTAAACCCTTCTCCCATAATTTCGATTTGGAATTGATCGCCGAATTTTTTGGCGGCCTCGACTTCTCCCGTCTTCCATTTTCCTTTGATAAATTGCACCATGGCAACTTTATAACCCCTCCCAATCGCACGCAGCGCCGTACCAAATGCGGCCGTGCTTTTACCCTTCCCGGTACCGGTGTTCACAAGGATAAGGCCTTTTTTCGTGAATTCTTTGATTTCCTTGTGAACGCGCGGGGCGTTATCAGTTCGTTCTGTCATGAGACCTCAATTACTTTGAGTAGGATAATCCGGGAGACCGAAAGATTCTGTCATCGGAGAAATATCGTCGGTAAACGGCACAATCCAAGGATAAAAGACAATATCGTTGACCGCAGAAACCGCACGCACGATGATATTGGTCACGACGCGCGGGATAAAAGTAATGGGCCAAACTTTTGGATGCATCTCATTTTCGCTTTTCAGGGTGCTGACGATTTCAAATGGCAGCGTCATAATATTGCCAAGACCTCTTCCAATCACCATGCCTTCTCTTGCCCCGACTCCCTGATCAGTATGGCCATCAACGCCCGCCAATCCGGCCGGGAGGCTCACCAGGAGAAGAAAAGCTACCAGGACGGGTGTTTTCTTAATCATAAATTTTCTCCTTTTCCGTTTACTTTATTTTCGGCCATGGCGAGGAAAAATCCATCGGTTTGATTTTTGTGAGGATAAAGCCGGAAAAAACCGTCTTTGGAATAAGGATAAGCTATTTTTTGAAGTTCCGGATGCCGGGCAAAAATTTCCGCCATGACTTCTTCGTTTTCTTCGGGCTCCAGGGAACAGGTGGCATAATAAAGCCTGCCGCCCTTTTTAAGAAAAGGCAGGGATTTTTCAATAATGGCGACTTGTTCCTTGTGAAAATCAGCGAACTTTTCTTCTTTGATTTTCCACTTGGCGTCCGGATTTCTGCGTAAAGTCCCCGTTCCAGAACAAGGCGCATCAATCAGAATTTTGTCGACGCCTTTTTTCATTTCACGGCTTTCCGAAATCCTCTCCAATTCCGCCGGAAAAATATTCATGGCCCCGGCACGGCGAAAACGTTTTCTCAGCTCTTCGAGTTTCCATTTTTTAATGTCGGTAGCAATAATACGGCCTTTATTCTGCATCATGGCCGCTAAAAGCAGGCTCTTTCCTCCTCCGCCCGCGCAGACATCCCACACGACCTCTCCGGGTTTGGCATCGATCATTTGGCAGATGATCTGGCTGCCTTCATCCTGAATTTCGAAAAATCCTTTTTGAAAATCTTCGGTATCAAAAAGATGAACTCTTTCTTTGAAAACCAGTCCCCACGGCGACCGTTCTGTCGGAAAAACTCGCCAGCCCCATTTTTCGAATCGTCCGATTTGGCGCTCGCGCGCCATTTTGAGCGGATTGATGCGGACCACAAGCGGAGGCCTCTCAATAGTTGAAGCCAGAAGCGCGCAGCATTCTTCTTCGCCGAAGCGCTGCTTCCAACGTTTGACAAGCCAAAGGGGCACAGAATATTGAATGGATATTTTTTCTTCCGGAGAATTAAAATTAAGACCGGCGGGCAAATCATGGGCTTTTAACGCTTGCTCCACCGCTCCGGCCGTTTTTATGCCGGGGAAAGAAGCGGCGGTATGTTCTTCGAATTCATCGCCGGAAACCAGACCTTCCTTCAACGAAGCCATTAATACCATCAGAGAGGGGTCTTTATCATGGCCGAGTTCCCGGCTCCAGGATTCCAGAAAAAGTTTGTGGCGGAAAAGCCCGTAAATGGTTTCCGAAAAAAACCGGCGGTCACGCGAACCAAATTTTTTGCGGTTACGGTAAAAGAAATTGGCCAGCCAGCGGTCAGCGGGTTCGGTACTATTTTGAATATCTTCCCAGATAAGGGCCGCAGTGTTCAGCTGGGAATGAAGAAAGCGGGGATTAATCCTTTTCAAGTTGGAAAAGCACGGGAATCTGAATGCATACCACAATCGGCTCCCCGTTTTTCATGGCGGGATGAAATTTCCAAGTTTTGACACCTTTTTCGGCGGATTGATCGAGCACAGAATAACCCGTGGAACGCATCACTTTAGTGCGGCCCACCGAACCATCCTTGAGAATTTCGAGGGCAATATCAAAACGGCCTTCCCAGCCTTGCCGAACGGCCCAGCGCGGATAAGCAATCGGTTCCGAATAATTAATTAAATAAGGCATGTCGGTATTTTCATAATGTCCGCCTTCGGTGAAAACCTTGCCGGGTTTGGTGACGAGATTTCCGTCTCCGGTCATAGTAAAAATAAAAGGATTGGCCGGCTGCATGGGTTCGGCAAGCGGAGCGGCCGCGGTTTCCATTCCCATTCTTTCTGCGGAAAAAGCGGATGGAGATAAAAAGATAACTGCGAGAAAAACTAGACTCATGATTCGATGTATTTTTTCCATGGTATGACTCCTTGATGAGTAAGGTTAAAGGAAAGGTTATTTAAATCCAAACCGGTTAAAAGGTCAAGCATTGTTATGGGATTAAATTTTTGCCTTAATGCCCCCCGTAACGGTGGCAAGCGGCATATCAAAACCGCGGCCTTCCTGATAATTGTCATTGGTCAGATTGCCGACGCGGCCGTAGAGTTGGGCAAATTTTGTTAAATCGTAAAACACGGCCAAATCCAATTTTTCATATTCATCCATTCTCGTGTGTACACGACTTCCCGAATCTTCACGGCTTCCCACCCAAATCCAATCGACGGTAAGATGCCATTTCTGATAATCGTAAGTGAAACCGAATTTGCCTTGATGCCTCGGGATTCGAAGCAAACGTTTATCCGTCGTCACATCAATCGCATGGGTATAGGTGTACGTTGTATTGAAATAAAGCTCCTTCCAAAGCCTAATTCTATTCTCAAACTCAATTCCCTGGCTAAAGGCTCGCCCAATATTGGTGGCCCGTGTAAGGTTTAAAATTAAATTCCTGGTCTTGTTATTGAAGTACATGAGCGAAAAACTTCCTCTCTTGTCCTTCCCATAAAACTGTTCGAATCCGGCATCCCAACTCCAGCTGGTTTCCGGTTCGAGATTGGGATCACCAAAATTAGGGAAAAAAAGCTGGTTGAAGGTAGGGGCCCGAAAACCGCGCCCAAAACTGCCTTTAATCTTAGTCTGAGTTTTCGTAATCCATAAACCGGTAGAAACAAGCGGTGACGCTTCCAGTCCGTAAAGTTCATGATGATCAAGGCGTATTCCAGCGACAATCGTCCAAATATTCCACAAGGTCAATTCGTTTTGCCCAAACCATCCGTGATTGCGGGCAAGACTGTTATTATTCGTCGTATGAACATTGGAATGCTCAAACTCATATCCCGCCGTCAACACATCAAAATCTGAAATATAAAAATCGGATTGGTACTCAAAGGTGTGCCGGTTGGAATTAATGTGAAGAAAAGATTCAGGATCAGCTCCCGTCCTGAGGTCCGGATTCCTGGGATCATGTGAAAAGCTTGAATCATGAAAAAGAGAGTATTGCACATACTGCTGCCACCAATCCGTCAAAGATATCATGTACTTGGTGTTCACCACTTGTTGATTGGCTCGAGTACTGCGATTAGGATCCTGCCGGAAAAAATTTCTGCCGTTCACTGTGACAAAACCGTCGTCCAGACCCACAATGGAATTAAAATGATGGAAAGCAACATCCAGATCGGAGTTGTCGGTAACTTGCAGCTTCGTGTGAGCGCGCGCCGTTGTATTTTCATAATCATCATTGTGGCCCAAACCTTCCGTATCGATTCTTCCACCGGCACCGGAAAATGAAAACTTGTCCCAACTGCCGGAAACCGTACCTTCTTCATGAAAAGTATTGTAAGTGCCGTAATCGAACATTCCACTCGCACTGAGTCCCTTCCCCCGGCCCGGCTTGGTTACAATGTTGATAAGCCCCCCGACAGCATCCGCGCCATAAAGAACACTTTGAGAGCCCCGTATGATTTCAATGCGTTCAATATCGGTTGTTGTAATATGCTGCAAAGACGCCAAAGACTGATTCGAATTATTAATCTGAACCCCATCCATCATCACAAGCGTGGATTCCTTATTGACTCCCCGCATGACAACATGCGCCTCCCTGCCGAACGTTCCAAGCTGAATCACCATAACGCCAGGAACTCCCCTCAAGAGATCAAGAAGAAACACCTTTCCGCTTCTTTCAATTTGTTCCCGGGTAATGACGGTCACTGCGCGTGTGGCTTTTTCAATAGGGATTTCACGCCTTGTGGCAGAAACGACGGTAATTACAGGAGGAGTATCCTGAAGGCCTTTGTTTTCACCCTTCGGTTCGTCATTTTGAACGGTCGCTGCAAACAAACCGTTAAATGACAAGACAAAGGAGATCAAAAATAGAAAAACAAAAAAATTTGAGGGTTTTTTGGGTGAAACCTGATTGCGGGACTTGATTCCCGGGAAGTGCTCGTTCCCTTTCATGAAAATTCCTTTCTTTTCTCCGGGCGAAGAAAAAACAGGAATCACGAAAGGATTTGGCTTTCTCTGCACGGAGTTTTGAAACAGGAGGTGTTCTGACTTGGCAAAAGAAACCGATTGAGCGCGCCTTCCCAGTTCATGCTGCGAACCAGTGGCTATGGATCTGACTTTTGATCAGATGCGCTTTCGCTTTTGCCGACAGCGGCGGCACCGTGGAGTTGCCCATGAATTTCTAATGCTGGGCACTCACTTCCCTTTTAAGCCCTGAAAGATTTTTCAGAGCGCCTGTTTATTGTTTTGGAAAGAACGTAAATGCAGAGGGTATTCTAGGCAGTTCGTTTTGAAAGTAAAGGACAAAAATTATTTATCTTCGATAGCTGCTTGATCGAGACGCGAACGAACATCGGAGCGGTAAGCCTGTTCTCTTTCATACCGGCGCTGGCGGGAAAGTTCCAGCATTCTCTGTCCTTCCGTCATTTGTTCCTGGACCAGAGGATCTTTATTGTATTTGGCATTTTTATAAGCATCTGTGGCACTCCAAATGTGATTGGCAAGAAGCGGTCCAAGTCCCACCCAAACTACGGGACCTCCAACAACACCCCCCAAAATCGCTACGGTCGTGACAGCAGCCACTTCAACGCCGGCCATGACTTTGGTTTTAGTCTGGCCCAACTGATCATTCATGGCCTGACCTGTCGTAGGAAGCAAAAGCGAAGAAGCCCCTTCCTTGAGGCCGGTGGCAAATACGGATGGAGTTGAAAAAGCAAAAATCATTAAAAAGATAATGGCGAGTGATGTTAATTTTCTATTCATGGAATCCCCCTTTTAGCGATATGGTGCCTTATTATTTTCGGCTGACAGGAGTTAAAGCTTAAATTGGATTTTGGGGAATGCGGTTCTGCCCGATTTTGTCTGATTCAGAAATTTTTTTGTTTCCTGCATCAATTTTTGAAGAGGAAAATTTTCATAAACGGCGGGGTATTTTTGAAGATAGACGCTGGCTTTTTGAAAAAGTTCGTGTGCGCCTTGAGGCGTAGATTTTTGAATGTGAACAAAAGCGGCGGCAATTTGAATCAAGCCGTGATAAAAATCCCGGTTTTGATCGGAAGTTTTCCGCCAGAGCAATTCCAGAACTTCGTGGGCCTCGAAAAATTTTTCTTCGTTAAAGAGACGGCAAAATTCTTGAAGCTCTCTAGAAGTCATTCTGAGGGCGAAGCCCGAACCCTGGCTCCGCAGGCGCCAGGATTTAATAGGATTCGATTTACCGTCCCTTGGCAAAAAGCCAAGGGGCGAAGAATCTGACGATATAAAGCTATCGTTATTTCCAATGGGAAAGACATTCGATAAGAAGCCGCACACCCACTCCAGTGGCCCCTTTGACGCAATCGTAGCGCGGACAGTCACACCACGCGGTTCCGGCAATATCTAAATGGACCCACGGGGTTTTCGCGGGGACGAATTCTTTTAAAAACATGGCGGCAGTGATGGTCCCGCCATAAGGCCCGCCGATATTGTAGAGATCGGAATGGTGCCCTTTGATTTGATCGCGATAATCATCCCAAAGCGGAAGTTCCCAGCATCGCTCGCCCGTTTCTTCGCCTGCTTTTTGAACGTGTGAAAGAAGTTTTTTATCCGTTCCCATCATGCCGATGGCTTTGTCGCCGAAAGTATAAGCGCACATTCCCGTCAAAGTCGCGAGATCGATAATGGCCTTGGGATTATACCTTCCGCAATAAACTAAGGCGTCCCCCAAAATCAAACGGCCTTCCGCATCGGTATTTAAAACCTCGACGGTTTTTCCATTGGCCATTTCGATAATATCGCCGGGGCGCTGCGGATTTTCAGCCACATTATTTTCCACAGCCGGTGTCAATCCGACAACATGGACCGGCAATTTGAGATCGGAAATGACGCCAAGCGTTGCAATCACGGTCGCCGCGCCGGACATATCGTATTTCATTTTTTCCATGTCCTTGGCCGGTTTAATGGAAATCCCTCCCGTATCAAAAGTCACGCCTTTGCCGACAAGACAAACCGTTCCTTTGCTTTTAAAACGAGTTCCGTATTCTAAAACAATCAAGGCCGGCGGCGTCACACTTCCCTGATTCACAGATAAAATTCCGCCCATTTTCAAACGTTTCATTTCGGCTTCATTGAGAATGCGGCACTGGATTTTCTTTTCGGCGGCCATTTTTTTGGCGCGGGCCGCAAGCTCCGGGGCATTCATGATATTACCCGGTTCATTAATCAATGTGCGGGCGAGCAGCACACCTTGAGCAATAGCTTGCGCTTTTTTAGTGGCGGCACGCAATGCAGATTCGTTTTGCTTTTTGGAAAAAAGGATTTCTACGATCTCGAGCTTCTTTTCTTTTTTCTGATCTTCGCTTTTGCTTTTATATTTGTCGAATTCGTAAGAAGCGAGAAGGCTTATTTCGGAGATAATGGCGGCACCGTCAGCAAGGGTCGGCTCTCCGCCGACAAAACTATCCAGAAAAATTCTGACTCGTGCGGCTTTGCGGGCGCGGGCCAATTGAATGATTTGTCCCGTGGCTTTACGCAGGCATCCCTTTCGATGATTTTTTTTTTGACCCAGGCCGAAAAGAACGGCTTCCTGGGCCTCGCGATAATCCGAAGAAAAGGATGAAAAATTCTGGGCGTATTTTCCTTCAAAACGGCCTTTAGCTAAAGCGGCCTTCGCTGCAACGGCAAATTGCGGTTCCAGAGATTCGATTTCTTTGGCGAGTTTTTCTTTTTCAAAAAATCCCGCCACAAAAATATCAGCGGGTTTCCTCTTCTGAGCAACTGACAACAATTCGATTTTCATTTTTTCCTCCGGGATAATGACAGTTTAAAATGACTATTCCACTGTAACGGATTTGGCAAGATTGCGGGGTTGGTCCACATCACGCCCGTTCAAAACCGCGACTTTATACGCAAAAAGCTGCAATACCAGCACGGTCAAAATCGATGAAAAGACTTCATGAGTTTTCGGGATGGAAAAAAAATCATCCGCTAGGCTCATGAGATTTTTATCTTTCTCCGTTCCAATGGCAATGACAATTCCCTCACGGGCCCTGATTTCCTCGATATTGGAAATCATTTTGTCATAAGTTTTAGATTCCGGCGCTATGCAGATAACTGGCTGCTCATGATCGATTAGTGCGATCGGCCCGTGCTTCATTTCCCCTGCAGCATAACCGTGAGCGTGGGCATAAGAAATTTCTTTGAGTTTCAAGGCCCCTTCAAGCGCTGTGGGAAAATTATAACCGCGTCCCAAATAAAGAAAATTGCGGCGATGATAATGTTTGCGGGCGCAAGTTTCAATCGCCTTTGCTTGTTTCAAAACTGCGGCGGCGTATCCTGGAATTTTTTTGAATTCGCGCAGGAGTTTGGAAAAATCATCCGCATTAATTGTTTTGCGCAGCCGGGCCAGATAAAGCGTAAAAAGCAGAAGTGTTTCAAGCTGGGCTGTATAAGCCTTGGTGGAGGCAACTCCGATTTCAGGTCCTGCTTGAGTATAAATCATGGCATCGGCATCGCGCGCGATGGTGCTCCCAACCACATTGACAATGGCAAGCGTTAAGGCCTTTTTTTCTTTGGCCAGACGCAAAGCCGCCAAAGTATCCGCGGTTTCTCCGGACTGAGTGATTAAAATGACCAGATCTTTTGATCCTATCACTGGATCTTCATAGCGGAATTCACTGGAAACCGTAGCTTCAACAGGAATGCGGACATATTTGCCCAGCATATAATTGCCGACGAGTCCAGCGTGATAGGCCGTTCCGCAGCTTACCAAATAAATTTTTTGGATTTTCTTGAATTTCCGGTCAATTTTTTTCGAAAGCGTATCAAAAAATATATTTTCCCCTTTCCTCAATCGTTTACTGATTGTCTCTTCCAGCACGCGGGGCTGTTCAAAAATTTCTTTGAGCATGAAATGAGGGTAACCGCCTTTTTGGGCCTGGGAAATGCTCCACCGAATCGTGGAAGGTTTTCGATTGACCACTTTGCCGGTTTTGAGGGAAGTGATGGTAACTTTTTCGCGCGTCACGACGGCGAATTCGTCATCCTCCAGATAAAGCACTCGATTGGTGTAGGGTAAAAAAGCTGTCACATCGCTGGCGATAAAATTTTCGCCGTCGCCCAGCCCGATGGCGAGCGGATTGGACCGTTTGAAGGCCAAAAGCTGGCCGGGCTCATCCTTGGAAAGGACGACGAAAGCAAAAAAGCCGTGCAGTTTTTCCACGGCTTTGCGGAAAGCTTCGGTGAGATTTCCCTTTTTATAAAAACTAGCGATCATATGGACGGCCACTTCGGTGTCGGTTTCGGAGCGAAACCGTACGCCTTTCCGGCGAAGATCGGATTTGAGGGAAGAATAATTTTCAATAATTCCGTTGTGAATCAGCGCAATGCGGTTATGGGGATCGGTATGAGGATGGGCATTGGCCCGGGAGGGTTCGCCATGAGTGGCCCAGCGCGTATGGCCGATACCGGCATTAGAAAGGAGATGAATGCCCTTCAACTGTTCCTTCAGGGCGCTTAATTTCCCCTTCTCTTTAATGACAAAAAGGCTGTCTTTTTGATGGTTGAGGCAGGCCACGCCCGCGGAATCATAACCGCGGTATTCCAGATGCTCCAACCCCTTTAAAAGAATCGGAAGGGCGTTCTGATTTCCAATATAACCGACTATGCCGCACATAGAATTTGTATTATACCTATAGAATCTCTTTTTGACAGACTATTTCAAATCTACTAAGATGAATTTCAAACCGGGCCCCCAAAAATGCGCAAAGAAAGACGAAGACATTTTTTTATCAATAAGCCATTGCAGCTTCGCTACATGGCTTATCTGGTTTTTCCTCTCCTGCTCGTCTCAGCCGTTTCTATGATCAGCGTTTATCTCGGCATTTGGGGCGGTATTCTTGATGCCTTCTCGGACGAGAGAATTCGCAACGATCTTCTTATCGCTTCGCGCCTCACCGAATATGAACAGGCGCGCTCTTTGAAAGAACCCCCTTCGGTTTCCGCTTTGTCTTTTTTCAAACAAACGGAAAGGCTGAGTCAAAGACAGCGGGAAGTCTTTAAAGATATTCTGGACGACACCAACCGCAAACTCATCGCCAAGTTCATCCTTCTTCTTTTCTTTATCGCCTGGGGGTCGATTTATTTTTCCCATAAAATCGCGGGGCCTCTTTACCGTTTCCACGCGACTCTCGAAGCGATTGAGCAAGGAGATTTCAGTATACGCATACGCCTGAGAAAAGCGGACGAAGCCCAGCTTCTGGCAAAACGTTTTAATTTGACGCTGGAAAATCTCGATCAGACTTTTTCGCGCATCAAAAATATTGTCCGCCAAAACGAGTCCGATCCCGCTCAGATGACCGCTCTTCTTAAACAAGAACTCGCAAAAATCAAAACCAGTGCGAATCAATAAATTCTTCGTCTTTTTTCTTATTTTTCTCTCCGTTGTTCCAATGGCCGGATTCACTGAGCCAGAAACTCTAAGCGATACCGAACTTCTTTCCAAAATCGAAAAAGACAGTTTGGGATATTTCATCCGCATGTCCGACAAAGTCACGGGCCTCACGCGGGATTCTTCGCGCCCGGGTTCTCCGGCTTCGATTGCAGCCACGGGATTTGCTCTCGCCGCGGTTGCCATCGGAGGTTCGCGAGGATGGATTGATTCCGATCAGGCCTATGAGCAGCTTAGAAAAACGCTTAAGACACTTCTCACCAAAGCAGAGCATGAAAAGGGATTTTTCTATCACTTTTTGGATGGACGGACGGGAAGGCGCGTATGGACTTCAGAAGCTTCTTCGATTGATACGGCCCTGCTCGTCGCCGGCGCCCTTTTGGCCGGGAAATATTATCCGAATACAGAAATTGACCGCATGGCCCAGGATATTTACCGGCGCGTTGACTGGAAATGGATGCTGAATAATTCCGATCTTGTCTGCATGGGATGGACGCCCGAATCAGGTTTTCTTCCTTATTATTGGGATTCTTACAATGAACATTTAATCATTCAGGCCCTTGCGATCGGGTCTCCGACTTATCCCATTCCTGCCGAGTCGTGGAACACTTGGTTTCGCAATGAAGATGAGTATAACGGAAAAAAAGTGATTTACTCTCATTCGGGAAGTTTGTTCACCTATCAATTCGCCCAGGCTTTCATTGATTTCAAACTTTTAAACGATCGCGGCGTCAATTATGCGGAAAATTCCAAAAATGCGGCAATCGCAAATCGCGAATATTCGCTTTCATTCCGCAATCAATTTAAAGGTTATTCAGAATTTTCCTGGGGACTCTCGGCATCGATTGGGCCTGGGGGTTACAAAGCTTACGGAGCAAAACCTGGGATGGGACTCCACGACGGGACCATTGCCCCTTATGCCGTCCTCGCTTCCATTGTTTTCACTCCGCAGGAATCTATCACGGCTTCCCGGTTTTTTTTCGAAAAATATCAGGACACTCTTTACGGAATTTTTGGCTTTAAAGACGCCTTCAATTTGGGGAAAAATTGGTGGTCTTACGAATACCTTGGAATTGATCAAGGTATTACGGTTTTAATGCTGGAGAATTTTTTAAATCAGGGCGCGGTTTGGGAAAAATTTATGGAATTAGACCCCATTGAACGATGGGTCACGCTTTGCGGATTGAAAGAAACTCTTCCTTCCTAAAATTATTCTTTCCTCATAAAGCGAAGGGTAAGTCTTGCGGCGGTTTCCTCGATCGCTTCGGATGTCAGATAAGTCCCCTTTTTGATTTCTTCTTTGATTTCATCCACCCGTCCCATATTCGGTTCGGGTTCCGAGGGAATTAATTGGGCGTAGTGACGGGCCTGCTGCCACAGTCTGTCGTCTTCGGGACTGACAGCGGCGGGCTTCTCAATGTGGATACGACGATTATTTTTTCCATTACCTGGTGTTTTCATAAAGGCGAATAGCTCTCCTGCTGCCTTTATGGATATCGGCGAATCAGGCCTTAAACTTGAACCAGGATAGGAACTTATGTTTAAGCTTCGAGCGTGATTTCCCCCACTTTTTTCATCAAATGAGAGCGAAGCCGGGTCACGACCTTCGTATGAATCTGACAAACCCGGGACTCTGAAACATCGAGAATTTCCCCGATTTCACGGAGCGTCAGGTTCTCATAATAGTAGAGAACCACCACGAGTTTTTCTTTTTCGGGCAGCTGATCGATGGCGTCTGCCAGAAATTCCTTCACTTCGCTCTGGTGAACATAATTAAATTGATTGGTAATGAGAGAATCTTCAATGGTTTGAAGCCGGGAAATGGGCTTATTGCCATCGTCATTCTGCCAAACCTCATCGAGCGAAAGAAAGGTGGTTGAATTCAGGTCGCTGTAAATCGAATTGAGTTCATCCGTGGAAATATTAAGCGCTTTGGCCAGCTCAACATCCGTTGCGATACGCCCGAATTTTTCTTCGAGTTCTTTGCATTTTTTATCAATCTCTCGGGCTTTCTTGCGCAGCAATCTCGGCGCCCAGTCGAGTTTTCGAAGTTCATCCATAATCGAACCGCGGATTCTGGATACGGCATAGGTTTCAAATTTATTGCCCTGAGAGACATCGTATTTTGAAATAGCATCAAAAAGACCGAGGATCCCGTAGCTCACTAGGTCATTGAATTCAACGTTCGGCGGAAGGCCGATAGCCACCCGTCCTGCCACGTACTTCACTAAATATAAATATTTTTTTACGATTTCTTCGTGAATCGCCTGACTTTTGGTGCGCTTGTATTTTTTCCACATTCTGATTTCATCTTCATGCATGGAGGGTCTCCTTATTTGCTTTTTTCTTGTTCCAAAAGTTTTTTAATTTGAAGAAGCGTATAATTTTTGGTTTGTAGGATTTTGATTTGCTCAAGACGGTCAAAAACGGATTCGTCATAAAGCCGATGGCCCGAGGCGGTACGTCTTGCTTCCTGAATCAGTCCCGCGAGGGTGTAATTATGGATAGTTTGCCGGGAAAGCCCGGTGTATTGCATCACTTCGCCGATTTTAAAAAGTTTTTCTCGCTTCATAGGGATTCTAACTTTTTGTGAGTACGTATCTGTTCATAAAGGCGCAGGGCCTCTTTATCTTCAGGCACCAGGAGGAGGATTTTCTCAACCGCCAGTCTCGCCGCTCCCCATTTGCCGTCAGCCACCCATTGCCTTGCTTGTTTGCGGTATGTTTCCACTCGCCCTCGAATCTCATCTTCCGCGTTATGTTTTAAAAACAGCAGATCGGATTTTCCTTCCCGATGAGCTTTTTGTTTGATTTCATCAATCAATCTTGAAGCTTCGCTATTTTCAGGATCATATAAAAAAACTTTTTCTGCTGCTAAAAGCGCTTCTCCATATTGCCGGATCGAGAGAAGTGTTTTGGACCGGTCCAGCCATATTTTTGCTTCGTCCAATTTTTCATTCTTCGTGAACTCTTCAATCGCTTTCGGTTCGAAGGCTTCCTTTTCCCTGGCAATTTCTTGATCAATGATTTGAGCCATTAATTTTTGGGCTGTTTCATCGCCTGGTTTTTTTTCGAGGACGCTCTTTGTAATCCGCCGCGCCTCGTAGAGTTCTCCGGCCTCAAAGGCCCGACGCGCATCTTGCACGTTTTGACTTTTTACTTCGCTATGAGAAAGAACCTGGCATCCCATTAAGGCCATCACCAGAAGAAATCTGCTGTATCCAGTTGTTTTATGAAACATAATTTACATTTTGTAAATTACAATCTATAAATATAAATGGTTAGGTCAAGGCCTTTTTTTGACTTTTTTTGAAATTACCCATGAATAGTGTCATGAGGCTTCTAGACACCCCAACATATTGATATGTATAGGGATATTTAATTTCAGATTCTCTTGAAGGCGTCGATAATTTTTATTGAGACTTAAAACAGAAAGGAGGGGAAAATGACGTATCAAGAACTCTTCTATCTAAAATTCAAAAAGGGTGTTTCGACCTACGAACTCGTCAAACGTTATCCGGATGAAATCGAAAGGGTGAACGAGGTGGCACTTCTGGATGTGCCTGAAACAACCCTTCGTGAAATCATTCACGAAGAAAAGGTTTTGATGCGGTTAATGCGGCTTAAGAGAAAATTTTTGGGGTAATCGGATTATCCCTCAAGGTATTGTTTTTCGGTATTCACGTTCCATACATCAAACGGCCCTTCCCCTAAAAAATTCCTAGCAGCGTAAATCCCCGTTAAAAGCGCGTGGTCGGAATTATCGTAACGAAATAGGCCTTCCCTGCCGAGCGTCTGCAGATTTTCAAAATTTTCCAAATATCGCCGAATTACCGTAATGTGTTTTTCATATTGCAGGGAATAAACTGGGTAGACATTCGCACAGCGCAGCACAAACCCATTGATCAAATCGCGGCGTTTAGCAATTCCGATTTTTTCCAGCTCTTCCATGGCAAAATTGATCATATCAGGATTATTCATATTCCAAAACTCATCACCCTGCGTGCAGAAATATTCGAGGCCGAGGGAAGTCTTTTTAGCATCGGCCACCATGCCCGGACTCCAGTTTTTGTAATTTTGTATACGCCCCATTTTAACGTCCTCATCCTGAATATACAGCCATTGGTCCGGGAAGATAAATTCCCGGTTCAAAATGACATTGATGACGATAAAACTCCGGAATTGAAGGCGGTCGGCAGCTTCTAAAACAGCCGCGGGCGGGCGCGGGCTCAATAAACGAACGAGCAAAGGAAGCGGCATGGTTGAAAAAATATGGTCCGCTTTATGTTCTTTTCGCTTTCCTTCTTTCCTCTCTTCGGTGATGAGAGACACCGCACGCTTACCTTCGCAGCGTATTCCTACCACGGTTTGGCCGTATGAAAATTCTGTCCCATGATTGGTTATCAACTTTTCTAAGCGCTGATAAAATTCCCCCGGACCGGTCCGGGGGTAGTAAAATTCTTCGGCCAGGGTTTTGGGGGCATTTTGCTTTTTCCCAAACGCATTTTTAATCGCAACTTTGAGAGACAATCCGCGTATTCTCTGCGTCGCCCAGTCCGCGGACAAATCCCGGCAAGCCACGGCCCAAACTTTTTCCGTATAAGTTTTAAAGAAAATATCATAGAGCCTTTTGCCGAAATGATTGGTGATCCATCCTTCAAAAGTTTGGTCATCGCCGGGGCGTTTCCATTTACACCAAAAATAACTCGCAATGCATTTAAAACTTTCGACCAGGCCGAGATTGGCAAAAGTATTAGCAAAAGACAGCGGATAATTAAAAAACCGGCGTCGGAAATAAATCCGGGAGAGGCGTTTGACCCTCAATAAATCTCCCTCTAAAACATCTTGCCACAGTTGATTGATTTCGTCCGATTTGGTCAAAAAGCGATGCCCGCCGATATCAAATAAATAACCGTCAAAATTAAGGGTGCGGCACAAACCTCCGGGCACTTGTTCTTTTTCGAAAACAGTCGCCGTGCAGCCCGCTTTTGCCAGGGTATGGGCACACGCCATACCGGCCGGCCCTGCACCCACAATCAAAATGGATTTTAAAGACTCATTCATTATTTCACGATTTGCGCAAAATCATAAAAATAGAAAAAACGGAAAAGAGCAAAGAAAACATCAGTAACAATAGGACTCCCTTCACTATCCCCACGGCTAAATTGGCGGAGAATAAATGAACCCACCAAAAATCGATTTTCCATTCGGCCGGCGTTCTGACCCCGCCTTTAAAAGCTAGTTTTTCCTCGGGCGCCGGCGGTAAACGCTGAGTCAAAATCGCCGTCAAAAGCTTTCCCTGCATCCACACCGGGGCATGGCGGAGACTATGCAAAAGTTTTGGGAAAACATATTGGCGCTCTGTCGCAGAATCTCTAAGAGCAACTTGGGTCTCGAGCGCAACCGACTGGGCCGTATAGTTAAACGTATTATTATAATTGACTGAAATCGCGATGATTTGAACGGCGAAAGAAAACAAAATCAAGATTCCCACCAAAAATTTTTCCTGAGCATATTTTGCCGCATCTCGAAGGAACACGAGGAAAGGAAGAAAGAGCAAAGGAATTAAACTGACATAATACCGGGGGCCCCATTGCCAGGCCGTGGGCAAATAGTCATAAGGGAGTAAAAAAAGATAAAGTAAAAAAATAGCCGCGATAAAATAGGACTCCGCCTTAAATTCTTTTGAGAATTTTCCAAAAGCTAAAATTACGGTGAAAAGCAAAGGATTAAAAATAAAAATACTCTTGCCGCTTGAAAAAAACAAAATCAGAACATTTTTTGCAGCAGCGGGAACCAAAACAAAGTATGCACCGATTAAAAAAACGGCTGAAGCCACTGCGTATTTTTTAAATTTTTGAGTGCGGAGCTTTTTTGAAATTTGACGGCCGTCGGCAAAAATCCACGGAATTCCAAAAATGAGCAGGGCCGGCAGCGCCGCCAAGACCAGAGGATTTTTCCAAATATACATTCCGTAGCGGCCCCAAAAAAACGGGTTGCCGAAACACCAATAATTCCAGGCCAAAATCATGCCGGCAAAGAAAGTGAGAATACCGAGAAACAAAACGAGCGCTTGTTTTTTGTCTTGTGAGTGGCGATTTTTCAAGCTTCCTATCAAATAGCCCAAATAGGCGGGGAATAAAAAGACAGTCTCGTATTTTGTCAGAATGGATGCCCCGAAAAATAGGGCGCCATAAGTCACATAATGTTTTTCATTTTCGTGGCGAAATTGAAACAAATAATAAAAAGCAGCCATGAGAAAAAAAGCGGCTTGGGACTCTGAATAAGAAAATTTTGAATAGGGCCATAACAGTGTGGTCATTCCCAAAAGAATGGTTCCTCCAGCCGCTATCGGAGGAAAAAATTTCATTTGCCGGGCGAATTTAAAAAAATAAACACAAGCTGCGGCTGTGAATAATGCGTTCAGAAAGGTCACGAAAAATGGGGCAAAGAAAACCTCGGTATTAATCGAAACAGCGGGCTTCATAGAGAGCACGCCCTGCAGGCATAAATTCCCTAAAAGATAAAGCGGCATCATCCACAGAGAAGTACCCGGAGGAAATAAGGCGGCTTTTTTCCCGTCCACGCCGGGACCGTAAACATAAAACTGGGAATTGAAAGGGCCTTTGCCGTGAATTAAAGAATCCGTAGTCAAAAATTTATGGTAGTCATCTTGATGATAGAAATGGCCTCCCGCGGTCAAAATATAGAGGGAGACAAAAAAAATGAAAATGAATAAGGGCAGCCGTTTGACCGTCAAAAGTTGAATAGGATTCACTCGAATGACTTAGGAATTACTTGCCGTTGAAAACACCCATTTTCCGGAATTTTTGATAGCGCAGTTCCGGCAATTCTTTTCTCGAAATTTTCTTCAGATCTTCTAAAGCATCGTCAACTACCTTACGGATATTTTCGGCGGCGGCCTCAAAATTGCGGTGAGCCCCTCCTAAGGGTTCGGGAACAATTCCATCGATAACGCCCAGATCCAGAAGATCATGAGCGGTCAATTTCAACGCAATCGCGGCATCGGGAGAACGCGATGTCTCTTTCCATAGAATAGCGGAACAGCCTTCGGGAGAGATCACAGAATAATAGGCGTTTTCAAGGACCAAAATACGGTCGCCAACTCCGATCCCTAAAGCCCCGCCGCTTCCGCCCTCTCCGATCACAATTACGATAATGGGCACAGTCAAATCCGCCATTTCGCGCATGTTATAAGCAATCGCTTCGGCCTGGCCTCTTTCTTCAGCACCAATGCCGGGGTAAGCTCCAGGCGTATCAATTAAACACAGAATAGGGACTCCGAATTTTTCTGCCAAGCGCATCATTCGAATCGCTTTACGATAACCTTCCGGATGGGCGCTGCCGAAACTGCGGAGAAGATTTTCTTTGGTGTCCCGCCCTTTTTGATGGCCAATAATACAAACTTTTTGCTGCTGCGCTCCCCACTTGGCAAAGCCGGTCACCATAGCGCGATCGTCGCTAAAATGGCGGTCGCCATGAAGCTCAATAAAATCTTTGGTCAAATATTTAACATAATCCAAAGTGTAAGGCCGGAGCGGATGGCGCGCGACTTGGACGCGTTCCCACGGAGTCAATTGATCAAAGATGTCCTTCATCGCCTTTTCTAATTTTCTTTCAAGGCTTTTGATTTCACCTGAAAGATCAATCCCCTCTTTGGCTGTTGTTTTTAAATCATTGATCTTTTTCTCGAGCTCCACCACGGGCCTCTCGAAAGGAAGACAGGTCTGGGTCAAATCGCGCGTTCCCAAACGGATTCTTTCTTTTTTGATCGGCTCTTCGAATTCTTCTTTTACTTTGGGGCTGCTTTTTTTAGGCATAATTTTAATCTTGAACTTTCACTTCTGTTCCGAGGGGTAAAATATCATAAAGCTCCTCGACTTCCCAATTTAACATTCGGACACACCCGGAAGACATTTGCTGACCAATGGTATCAGGCAGTGTTGTGCCATGAATTCCGTAACTTTTCTTGTCGAATCCGAGCCAGCGCGTTCCTAGAATATTTTTCGGATCATTGTGAGGGATGGCGGCACCTTCATGATACCAGACTGGATTGGCCACTTTGGTTACAATTTTAAATGCTCCAACCGGCGTGCTGCTATTTTCTCCTGTGGCCACCCTATAAGTTCTGATTAATTTATCGTCGAGATAAAGCTTGAGAATATTATCGGATTTATCCACCATTACTGAAAAAAAACCTTTTTGAATTTTTAATTTTTTGCCCCGGTAAATCGTGTCGCTTTTAAGCTTGTTACTTTTCTTGATTAACTCCATCGTGGTGTTGTGCTTTTTGGCCAAATAATAAAGGCTGTCGCCTTCTGTCACGGTGTGCATCACGCTGTCTGGAGTAGAAATAGGAGAAAAGATCATTTTGATATTTAATTTTTCATAATCTTTTCGGACAAGCCGTCTGTCTTTTTTTTCTAACCGGCCGCTTTCGAGAATTTTTTCATAACTTTTTTTTGCTTCCAAAAATTTCCCCTGATCGACTAATTTCCGGTTCTGTTCGATCAGCTGCATGGCTTCAGCATGAGCCTCGCCTACCTGGGCCTGGGCAAAACTATACACCGGCACGAGTGACAAAAGAAAGAATAGAAGAAGAGTTTTTAGTTTCATCGTCCGCAGATTAAAAAAGAAATTCCAATACCAAGAAAAGCGCCCGCAAACACTTCAACCGGAGTATGCCCTAAAAGTTCTTTCAATCGTTTTTCTGGGACTTCGCCTTTTTTATAGAGTTCATCGAGCATTTTATTGAGAAGGGTGGCCTGCTTTCCCATATTTCTCCGGACGCTGGCGGCATCGAACATAGTAATGATCGTAATCACCAGCGCGATCAAAAAAGGCATGGAACTAAATCCATAATAAAGCCCCACGACGGTGGCCATGCTGGCTACGAAGGCTGAATGAGAGCTCGGCATTCCGCCCGTATCAAAAAGCCAGCGAAAGTCAAATCGCTTTTCATGAATAATCCCACGGAGAACCTTGAAAAACTGAGAGATAAACCAGCTTAAGAATATGGCCACAAATCCCTGTTCCGCAGCGAAAGGAGGATTAGTAAGAATCACGGATAAGGAGGCTTGTTTTATGAGTTGACAGAAATGGCGTAATATGTTTATATTTCATAAATTTATTAATTATAGTAAATAGCCACAGTCTTTTTACATCAAAAGGCAATTCATTATAGAAACGGATTTCCAAAAAGCAAGGGGCTTTTCCCATGATGGCTAAGATTGAAAGTGCAGCCTGCTTAGGTATTCATGCTTATCGGGTAGAAATCGAAGTGGATGTGAGCCACGGTCTTCCCCAAATGGTGGTGGTGGGACTGCCAGACCCAAGCGTGAAAGAGTCAAAAGAGAGGGTTCGATCCGCCATTAAAAACAGCGGGTTTAGATTCCCGCCTGAAAAAATCACCATTAACCTGGCGCCCGCGGATGTCAAAAAGGAAGGGCCCGCCTTTGATCTTCCCATTGCCTTAGGCATTCTGGCGGCCTCCGGAGTGATTGAGGCCGATCAACTAAAAAATCATATTTTTCTTGGTGAACTGGCCCTGGACGGATCCTTAAGACCTTTTAAAGGTGCGGTCGTGATTGCCGCCGGATTAAAAAATAATTATTCCTTCGTTTTTCCGGTGAAAAATGCCCGCGAGGGCTGTCTTGAAAAAGAAGCGGTTATTTATCCCGTCAACACTTTGCAAGAAGTTATACAATTTTTAAAAGGGGAAAAACAAATCGAACCCCTGCGCTCTTCCAATTTTTCTCCATCTTCGACGATTTCTAAATCTAACGAAGGAGGAAAAGATTTTTCCGAAGTTAAGGGCCAGTTTTTTGCAAAGCGCGCTTTGGAAATTGCCGTGGCTGGCGGACACAATCTTTTGATGATCGGACCTCCGGGTTCCGGAAAAACCATGCTCGCTTCCCGTATTCACACCATTCTTCCCCCGCTTTCATTTGAAGAATCCCTTGCGATTACAAAAATTTACAGCGTTGCCGGCCTGACGGAAGATTATGGCTTGATTCAAAACCGGCCTTTTAGATCTCCTCATCATTCGATTTCTCAAGTGGCTTTGGCAGGCGGAGGAAGCTGGCCCAAACCGGGAGAGATTTCTCTCTCGCATGGAGGAGTTTTATTTCTGGATGAATTTCCGGAATTCCGCCGCGATGTTCTCGAAGCTTTGAGAAGTCCTCTGGAAGAAGGAGAAATTACGATTTCACGCATTAAAACTCAGATCACGTATCCTGCCCGATTCCTTCTCGTTGCTGCCATGAACCCATGTCCGTGCGGCTATTTAAGCGACCGGCAAAAAACCTGCCGCTGTTCGCTGGGACAAATTCAAAAATACCAATCAAAAATATCGGGGCCTATCGTAGACCGCATGGATTTGCATGTGGAAGTTCCATCTTCCACTTTGCAAACTTTGACGAGCGAAGAGGCCGCTGAAAATTCAGAAACCATTCGTCAGAGAATTATCCAATGCCGCGAAATTCAGGCAGCTCGGTATCCGGATCGTCTTTTTAAGGTGAATGCGTTTATGCGCGCGCGAGACATTAAACAATTTGCCCGGCCGGATTCGGAAGGAAGAAAATTAATCGAGATGGCCATGAAAGAACTCCGGCTCTCAGCCCGGGCTTATTACAAGATTTTCAAAATTGCACGGACCATTGCGGATCTGGCCGAGTCAGAAAATATTTCTTCGGAACATTTGGCGGAAGCGATTCAATACCGCTCGCTGGACCGGCAATGGTGGGGATAAAAGTTACCTTACCCGGTAAACATTAAACGGACCGAACCGTTGAACCAAGTCATAATTTTCCTGAATGTATTTCATCATAGGTTCGTGAACCGGCCCCCGGTAAAACTCTCCTTCATGATTATCAATAATAAGCTTGGGGTTTTCTCTTTGCAGATTCTCTAAGAAATGTCTCACGTCCTCTGATGTAGAAAGACTGAGCGACAAATGACAAAAACTAAATGGATTTCGCCGCTGCGAAAAAAAGTAAATTTGGCTGTCATAAGGAATCACGAAGATAGCTTCTTGATCCGACGTTTGTTCCTGAATGAATTTAATTAAAGGACCGTAAATTTTCAAATATTTGGGTTCTAACCATAAACTTGCTCTAGGAAAACGATTGTTCCACTCGAGCGGTTTGGCTTTGCCTGCCAAGGTTTCTTCATAAAATTTTCTATCGGCTGGACGGCCAGCATGAGAATAAACGGCAATCACAATCATGAAGATAGAAAATATTGAGCTTAAAGGCCGAATCCGCGGATGCAAATTTAACCCTGTGAATCCAACTAGAGACAACCCTGCCGTATAGTACAAATAAATGGGAATTTGATAGAAGGCCGCGGTCATGGCATAAAAAATACTGATAAGTGCCAATGTCTGCGTGTTTGATAAATTGATTTCCCGGTCACGAAAGTTCTTATAAAGACAATACCCTGCTCCGAAAGAAGCAAAAAGAAGACCCAGCCAATAAAAGCTATTCGCCCAATAAACCAAGCCTAGATTCCGAAAATTAGTAAGTATGACTAAGAAAAAATCGAAAAAGTGAATTGATTTGACCTGAGGCAGTGTTGAAGTCCGGAAAGCCCTTCCCAAAACATCATTGACCAGCTCATGCCCGGCATTAAATTTCCACGCATACAGAAAAATAGGCAAAAAAGCAATTAAACAGCCCAGCCCTAATCGTGCGATAAGCTGGATTGTTTCTTTGTCGCGCAGGGTCATTTTTTTTAGGATAAAAAACAAAATCGCGATCGGCCAAAACCCGAAAAGAATCGCCGTAAAATAATTAAAAGAAACGACCCGGAAGAAATAAACTAAATCTAAAAGCAGAAATAAAACTATAATTGTCCGGGCCAAGAAAAACTTTTGTCCACTCCCCACAATTTGCGGTTTTTTTGCCAGCATAAGCGCGAGCACGACGGCCTGCCCCAAAAAAAATGCATTTAACTGACGGAAAAGAAAACTTACGCTGAGAAGAACGCCTAGAATGAGATGCTTTTTCTTTTCGCTCATCGAATGGCGAAGTATCCAAACGGCTGAGATAGCAAAAAAAAGACCGTACCAGCTGGCACCAGGCTGCGGGGATTGAATAAAGCTTAAAGCAGTTAGAAGAACGGCCGCAAGAAACGCAGGGAAAATTCCTTGGGATAAAAATAGGGAATAAATAAGGCATGATTGAAGCACTCCCGCCGCCACTAAAAAATACCGAAGGCTGACAAGATCTTCTCCGAAAAGCCGGAAGGCCAGTGCATTTAAAAAATGAACGTAGGGCCCATGCTGCTGGGTGACGGCCTTGCCTAAAACTTCGCCATGAAGAATACGACTCGCCACATGAGCATAATATCCATCATCAGCCGTAAGCCATGTGCGATTATGAAAATATCCGAGCAAGCAAATATTGACAAGGACAACGAGAAAAATCCCGAGGATTTTTGAATTGGGGGAATTGCTCACAGGGGTCATAAAATAAAGATCGTCCGAATAGACAAGAGGATTGAGCGGAGGACAAAAAAATAATCCGCCATCTCTTTAATTAAGAAATGGCGGATTATCTGGATTAAAATCCCGGCAGCTTGCTACTCTCCCAACGAACTACTCCGTTAGTACCATCGCCGGTAGAGGGCTTAACTTCCGTATTCGGAATGGGAACGGGTGTTTCCCCTCTCCTATGACTACCGGAAAAGCGATAGAACACAAATTAATTTGTGTTCAAAAATTTAACAACTGAATAAGTCTCGGCAAAATTAAGATGATTTCACCAAATCCGTACGGAATACGGATTTGATTAATTAATGTCAAGCCGAACGATCAATTAGTACAGGTAAGCTGAAACCCTTACAGGTCTTACACTCCCTGCCTATCAACCTCGTAGTCTTCGAGGGATCTTCTAAATCGAAAACCGATTGGGAAACATTATCTTGGAGTCGGCTTGGCGCTTAGATGCTTTCAGCGCTTATCCATTCCGAACATCGATACCCAGCTATGCTCCTGGCGGAACAGCTGGTACACGAGCGGTTCGTCACTTTCGGCCCTCTCGTACTAGAAAGTGCTCTCCTCAAGTTTCCTGCGCCCACAACAGATAGGGACCGAACTGTCTCACGACGTTCTGAACCCAGCTCACGTACCATTTTAACCGGCGAACAGCCGGACCCTTGGGACCTTCTCCAGCCCCAGGATATGATGAGCCGAC